>DASRYE010000297.1:0-3777 GCA_035653915.1 Novosphingobium sp.
CTGTCGTTGACGAAAGCGGCCGCGCTCAGCGTCCATGCCGGGGCCGGATGCCAGCCGATCTCGCCATCCAGCCCATAGATGAAGCCATGGCCGATGTTGGCGGTGGCGACAAGGCCGTTGCTGCCCACCAGATCGGCCTGGATATTGGCCCAATCGGCAAAGAAGAGGGCGCCGCGCAGCCACAGGCGGTCATGCTCCTGGCGGCCATAGCGCAGGCCCAGTTCATCCATGCTCAGCCTGTCGGTCTCGAAGCGCTGGCTTTGCACCGCGCTGCCCGATGCCGCCACCGAAAGGCCGCCGGGGCGATAGCCCTGCTGATAATGGAAGAAGGCCGAGACCGGGCCGCCCGGGTGCCAGTCGAGCGCCAGCGTGGTGGACAGCCGCGCCGAGACATGGGCCAGGCGGTTGGTGAAGGCGCCGCTGGCATCGACCAGAAAGCCCGTGCTGTTGGCCACCGTCAGCCGCTCGCCCAGCGTGCCGGTGAAGCGGCGGCCCAGCGGAAAGGACACCTCGCCGAACAGGGCGCCTTCGCTGCGGGTGTTCACCACGGTGGTCAGGGTGGCTTCCTCGGCCAGCGGCCCCAGGCTGCGCATCAGCGCGCTGGCATTGTAGAGCGCCGAGGCGCCCAGCACCCAGGGATGGCGCCGGCTGTGCCCGCTGAGGCGAAACTCGCCGGTGAACAGGGTGATGTCGTTCAGTTCGCTGTAGCGGGCCGGCGTGGCGGTGCCATCATAGCCGGTGGCATCGAACACCGTGCCCAGATCCTGCTTCACAAAGCCCAGGCTGCCGGTAAGATCGGCCCAGCCCAGCACGCGCCGGGCCGAGAGATAGCCCATCCGCTCATTGTTGTGGAACGGCTGGGCGATGGCGTTTGCCCGCGTCAGCGCGGGCGTGCCCAGCAGCGTATATTGCCCGTCGGCGCTGTAGAGGTTCTGGAACACCATGCCCAGATCGAGCCGCCAGCCGCCCACATCATCTAGCCGCACCGACAGGCGCTGGCCATAGCTGGAACTGCGGTTGATGTTCTTCAGCCCGCGCGAGGGATCGTCGATATAGCCGCCCGCCTGGGCCGCATAGGCCACCATCCGCACCGCCGCCCGGCCATGGGCCAGCGGCAGGTTGACCATCGCCGCGCCATCCTCGCCCACCGCGCCAGACCATGTGCTGCTGAGCCCCGCCGAGGCCGTGGCGGCAAAGGCATGGCTGTCGGGCGCGTTGGGCACGAAGCGGATGATGCCGCCCAGCGTGCCCGCGCCATAGAGCGTGCCCTGCGGCCCCACCAGCACTTCCACCCGGTCCATGTCGTAGAGGTTGAGATGGGGATCGGGGGCGTTGTAGTTCAGGCGGATGTCGCCCAGATATTCGCCCACGGTGGATTGGGTGGGGCCGTTGAAGCTGCTGTCGGCGATGCCGCGGATGAACAGCTTGTCGCGCCCGTCGCCCAGATTGGTGGAGGCCAGAATGGGCAGCAGCCGGGCAATGGCCCCCGTGCCCGAGGCCGCGTTCTGCGCCAGCCAGCCGCGATCCGTGGCGATGATCTTGGCCGAGCCGGGATAATGGTCGAGATCGACCGCCTGCTTGCTGGCGGTGACGAGGATATCGGCCGACGCCAGCGGCGCGGGCGCGGCAAGGGGCGCCCGCGCCGCGCGGCGGGGCATGGCCGAAACGCGGATGGTGCGCGGATCGATGAATTGCGCCCGGGCATCGATGCCCCGCATCGCCTGACGCAGCGCGCCATGCAGCGAGCGCGCCTCATGCACCCCGCGCGAGGGCCTGGTGCCCAGCGCCGGATCGGTGACGAGAATGGTGGCATGGCCCACCGCGCCAATCCGCGCCAGCACCTGCCCCAAAGGGCCAGCCGGAACCTCATAGCTGCCCGCCCTTGCCACAGGGCCGGCCAGAAGCAGGGGCGCGCCCAGCAGGATGCCCAGCGCACCCCGCCGCGCGCCATCAGGGCGTGGGGGCATGGGCGGGCTTCAGGATCCAGATCTTGCCCTGCCGCACCACCCGCACATTGAGGGCCGAGGCAAGCAGCGGGATGCGCGCAGGGGTGATCTCCTGCACATCGATCGTGCCGAACACCGGCTGGCGGGCAATGGCCGCATCCACCCGGATCGCCGCGCCCAGCACCCGGCCCAGATCCTGCGCCACCTGCTCCAGCGGGCTGCCGTCATAGCTCAGCCGGCGGTGCTGCCAGCCGCCCACATCCGCGCGGTCCACAGGCGAGATCTGAACCGTGCCCGCCCCGGCATCGGCCTGCATCTGCTGCCCGGCGTGCAGGGGGATGGATTGCCCGTCGGGGCGGTAATCGACAGCCCCCTCGGCCACGGCGATGCGCGTCTGCCGGGCCAGGCTGACCACATCGAACCGCGTGCCAAGATCAACCACCCTGCCCGCGCTCACCTCCAGCGTGAAGGGATGGCGCGCATCATGCCGCACGGCAAACAGCGCCTCGCCATGATCGAGCCGAGCGAAGCGGGTGTCCTTGCGGTCGAACACCATCTGCGTGTCGCCGTTGAGCGTGACCTCGGTGCCCGCATCGAGCAGGATCGTCCGGCTTTCACCCGGGGCGGTCGCGATCTGATAGCGGCTGGAGCCGTGTTCCATGAACCAGCCCGTGAACAGCGCCACGGCCAGCGCCGCCGCCAACCCGCCGCCCACGCCCGCCGCCCGGCGCCAGCGGCGCGGGGGGGCATCGTCATTGGCCGCAACCGGCGCCGGCGCGGGGAAATGCAGATCGGGCAAGGCAGGATCAAGCGCGTGATCCATCGCTTCCACCTCGGCATAGGCTCCGGCATGGTCGGGGTGCGCGGCAAGCCAGTCGGCAAAGGCGGCCCAATCGGCATCGCTGGCCGCATCGCCGCCATCACGCAGGCGGATGTGCCAGCTCAGCGCGGTTTGGATCAGGTCGGCGGCGGTCTCAGTCATGGTGATGGCCCTGTTCATGAGCAGGATGCCGCACAGGCCCGGTTTCCTCATCACTTTTTTTGCGGGCCTGCCAAATGTCGAGATAGGCCCGCGCCAGATGCTTCTCCACCGCGCTGACGCTGATGCCAAGATCGGCGGCGATGGTCTTTTGCGCCACGCCTTCCAGCCGGAACCGGCGGAAGATGGTGGCGGTGCGCTCTGGCATGGCGTCGATCACGGCCTGCAGCAGGCGCAGCTGCTGGCTGGCGATCAGCGCGGTTTCGGCCGAGGGCTGCGGGTCGATCTCGCGCATGAAGCCGCTTTGCGCATCCACCCAGTCCTCGTCGCGCCGCCGCCGCCGGGCATCGCCCCGGCGGTGCAGCAGGAAGGCGTTCGTGGCCATGCGATAGAGATAGGCGCGCGGCTGATCGACCGGCCCTGTCGCTTGCGCCGCCAGTTTCAGGCCCAGGTTCTGGAGGATGTCCTCGGCCTCCTCGGGCATGGCGCCGCGCAGCCGCAGGAAGCGCAGCAGCTCGGGCCGGGCGTTGAGGAAGGTCTGCAGCAGACCGCTATCGGGCATGGAGCATCTGTGGCGTTTCGAGGAAGGGGAGCAAGGCTTCGTGCACGCGTGAGGATAAAACCGTTGGGGCCCGCGTCAACAGGCGGGAAAACCGCCGGGATCATAATTAAAACAAATCATTTTCAGATATTTATGAAAATTTTACAGGCCAACGCCAAATTCCGCTGAGGCTGGCCGGAAGCCACGGTGTCTCAGCCATGAAAGGACGAGACCGATGCCCCCCGACGATGCCGAATGCCCCCCTGAGCCTTATCTTGCGCCCTCGCTGGCGCCGCTGGAGCGGACGGTGG
>DASRYE010000298.1:0-4217 GCA_035653915.1 Novosphingobium sp.
CCCGCCGGCTCCACCCGCATCACGATCGCGTCCTGATCGCAATCCACGCGCATCTCCACCACCTTCAGCACATGGCCCGAGGTTTCGCCCTTCATCCACTGCGCCTGGCGCGAGCGGGAGTAGAAATGGGCAAAGCCGGTAGCGCGGGTGGCCGCCAGCGCCTCGGCGTTCATGAAGGCCACCATCAGGATCTCTCCCGAGCGCGAATCAACGGCAATTCCGGTTAACAGGCCCCTGTCGTCGAAGCGGGGGAGGAACCGGCCCGAACGCTCGCGCTCGACCGAAAGACTATCCGACATGAACAATTTTCCTTGGCTGGGAACCCTGGGGCCCGTCACTTGTTGCACGATAACCACAGAGCCGGGCCAAAATCCACAGGCTCTGACATAAGATCTTTATCTTCCCGTCATTCCGGTGAAACAAATGGCCATGCGGTTTTGAGGGAAGCCGCTGTCGGTAGGCAGCATGATGCGAGAACGGAACTTTCCGCCGCATCCAGGCAAACAGCGCCACGGTTCAGGGAATGGTCGAGCCCAAACGGGCGGGCCAACAGGTTTGAGGGTTTGGGCGGGACAGCCGGGTAAACCGGGAGTCACAAAGGTTAATAACCAGCCTTGTCAGTTTCGTCACGAGGAAGCGCCCGGAGCTTAGGCTCCGGGCGCTTCTTTCTTGTCGGCTGCTGCAGGTTTTGTGCGCAGCATCGCTAGGCGTCGGGCTCTGGCTCCAGCGCTTCTGCCCGCCCGCCCGGGCGCGGCGCCGGCGTGGCCACCCGGGCAAAGCAGGCGATATGCACCTGCCGCGCCGCCGCCGCCCGCAGCGCCGCCACACAAGCGCCCGAGGTGGCCCCGCTGGTCACCACATCATCCACCAGCAGCACGCGGGCGCCGTGCAGCAGGCCGGTGCGCCGGCGGCTGGCGGCAATCGCGCCGGCCAGTTCCGCGCGCCGTTCCTCCGCCCCCAGATCGCCCAGCGAGCGCGTGGCGCGCACCCGCTGCAAGCCATCCACCACCAGCCGCGCGCCACTGGCCCGGGCAATGCCGCGCGCCAGCAGGGCAGACTGGTTGAACCCGCGCCGCCACAGCCGCCAGCGATGCAGCGGCACCGGCACCACCAGCCAGCCCGGCCCCGGCATCCTGCCCTCCGCCGCCAGCCGCGCCAGCATCAGCCGCACCATCAGCGGGGCCAGCGCCAGCTTGCCGCCGCGCTTCAGCGCCAGCGCCAGTTGGCGGGCGGCGGGGTTGTAGCGCGTGGCGGCGCAAATGCTGTCTGCCGCGCCGACGGCAGCGCCCGCGGCCCCGGCGCAGGGCAGGCAGGCCTCCTCGGGCGCCAGCGGCTGGCCGCAATGGCCGCAGGCCGCGCCCGTGGGAAAAGCCAGCCCATGCCAGCAGCGCGCGCACAGATCGCCATGCTGCGCAATGCCGCCGCCACACAGGGGGCAGCGCGGCGGAAACACCGCATCGACCAACGGCGCAAGGGCATCGGCAAGGCTCACGGCGCGCAGTCTAACCGCTGGGGCGGCGCCGGCAAGGCTTGCGCGCGCCGGCAAGCAGGGGCAGGAGCAGGCGCATGACGACGCCCCCCCCGCCCCGCATCTTCGCCCCCCAACGCCGCCTGGCCGCGCGGCGCCGCATGGCCCGCCTGCAGGGCCTGCCCAATGCTCCGCGCTATCTGCTGGACGATATGGTGGAGGATGTGCTCGACCGCCTGTCGTTCCTGCGCCATGCGCCGCAGCGGGCGCTGGTGGTGGGCGATGTGCATGGCGATCTGGCCGCGGCGCTGGCCGCACAGGGCGCGGAGGTGACGCGGGCAGACCCTGCCGCCCTCGGCGGCGCCATGGCGCTGGAGGAAGAGCGGCCCTATCCCCTCTCTGGCTTCGATCTCATCGCCAGCCTGGCCACGCTCGACACGCTGAACGACCTGCCCGGCGCGCTGATCCATATCCGCCAGGCGCTGGCCCCCGGCGGGCTGATGATCGCCAGCTTCATGGGCGCGGGCAGCCTGCCGGCCCTGCGCGCCATCGCCCTTGCCGCCGATGGCGAGCGCCCCGCGCCGCGCCTGCACCCGATGGTGGACGTGCGCGCCGGCGGGCAATTGCTGCAGCGCGCTGGCCTTGCCAATCCGGTGGTGGATGCGCGCGGGCTGGATGTGCGCTTCGGCAGCCTGTCGGCGCTGGTGGCGGATCTGCGCGGGCAGGCGCTGGGCGGGCTGTTGGCGCAGGGTGGCCCGGCATGGGGCAAGGCGGCACGCGCCCGGGCCGAGGCAGCCTTTGCCGAGGCCGCCGACCATGGCCGGCTGACCGAGCATTTCGAAATTCTCACGCTGAGCGGCTGGCGCATATAAAAGGGCGCGCGAAGGGTTCCCCCCTCGCGCGCCGTTTTTATCGGCCGGACGGCGCGAGGGGTTGCCCCCTCGCTCTTCCCGTGGGTTCAGCCCAGCGCGGCCTGCGCTGCGGCCAGGCGGGCAATCGGCACGCGATAGGGCGAGGCCGACACGTAATCCAGGCCCACCTTCTCGCAGAAGGCGATGGAGGCCGGATCGCCGCCATGCTCGCCGCAGATGCCCAGCTTGATGTCCGGGCGGGTGGCACGGCCGCGCTCGGCGGCCAGCGTCACCAGCTGGCCCACGCCATCCACATCGAGGCTGACGAAGGGATCGCGCGCATAGATCCCCTGCTCGACATAGGCCGAGAGGAAGCGCGCGGCATCGTCGCGGCTGACGCCCAGCGTGGTCTGGGTGAGATCGTTGGTGCCGAAGGAGAAGAACTTGCCTTCCTCGGCAATCTCGCCCGCCATCAGCGCCGCGCGCGGCAGCTCGATCATCGTGCCCACGGTGTAGTCCAGCACGCGGCCCTTCTCGGCGAAGACCTCGGCGGCGGTCTTGTCGACCAGCGCCTTCAGGATCGCCAGCTCGCGCTTGGTGGCCACCAGCGGGATCATCACCTCGGGCACCACCGCGCCGCCGCTGGCCGCAGCCACGTCGCAGGCGGCCTCGAAGATGGCGCGGGCCTGCATCTCGTAGATTTCCGGGAAGGTGATACCCAGGCGACAACCGCGATGGCCCAGCATCGGGTTGAACTCGTGCAGCTCATCGGCCCGGCGCTTCAGCGTGGCCACGCCAATGCCGATCGCTTCCGACAGCTCCTCGAATTCCGCATCGCCATGCGGCAGGAATTCGTGCAGCGGCGGATCGAGCAGGCGGATGGTGACCGGCAGGCCCGTCATGATCTCGAAGATGGCGTGGAAATCGGCGCGCTGTTCCGGCAGCAGCTTGGCCAGCGCCGCGCGGCGGCCGGCCTCGTCCTCGGCGAGGATCATCTGGCGCACGGCCGAGATGCGGTTCGCATCGAAGAACATGTGCTCGGTACGGCACAGGCCAATGCCCTCGGCGCCGAAGCTGCGCGCCATGCGGCAATCTTCCGGCGTTTCGGCATTGGTGCGCACGCCCATGCGGCGGTGCCTGTCGGCCCAGCTCATCAGCGTGGCGAAATCGCCCACCAGTTCGGGCTCGATGGTCGGCACGCTGCCGGCCATGATGTCGCCAGTGGCGCCATCAAGGGTGATGACATCGCCTTCCTTCAGGTCGCGGTTGCCGATCTTCAGCGTGCGCGCGCCCATGTCGATGCTGAGCGAGCTGGCGCCCGAGACGCAAGGCCGGCCCATGCCGCGGGCCACCACGGCCGCGTGGCTGGTCATGCCGCCGCGCGCGGTGAGGATGCCCTTGGCCGCATGCATGCCGTGGATATCCTCGGGCGAGGTTTCCACGCGCACCAGGATCACCGCATCGCCGCGCTCGGCCAGGGTCTGGGCGGTTTCGGCGTCGAGCACGATGGCGCCCGAGGCCGCGCCGGGCGAGGCCGGCAGGCCCTTGCCCAGATGGTCACGCGGGGCATCGGGATCGAGCGTGGGGTGCAGCAGCTGGTCGAGCGCCATCGGATCCACCCGGCGGATCGCCGTCGCCTCGTCGATCAGGCCCTCTTCCACCATGTCCACCGCCATCTTCAGCGCGGCCTTGGCGGTGCGCTTGCCCGAACGGGTCTGCAGCATCCACAGCTTGGTGCGCTCGACGGTGAACTCGATGTCCTGCATGTCGCGGTAGTGGTTTTCGAGCAGGTCGAACACGCGGGCCAGCTCGCCATAGGCCTCCGGCATCGCCTCTTCCATCGACAGCGGCTTGGCCCCTGCCGCCTCGCGGGCGCGCTTGGTGAGGTATTGCGGCGT
>DASRYE010000299.1:0-9437 GCA_035653915.1 Novosphingobium sp.
CCTCCACTGCAGCCGCATCGATGGCTCCCCCCTCCGCTACAACCAGCCCAACACCTACATGCCAGACCTCCTCATCTGCAGGCCCGAACACGCACAACACATCCTCAGCCTCATCTGACCGCTGGCGCTGAGGAAAAGGGCCCTAGCCCCGCTCCATCAGCGCCAGCACTTCGCGGCGGCTTTTCTCATCCTCGCGGAAGATGCCCATCATCCGGCTGGTTTTCATCGTCACGCCATGGGTGCGCACGCCGCGCCCGGTCATGCAGCCGTGGGTGGCCTCGATCACCACCGCCACGCCGCGCGGGCGCAGGTGCTGCCAGATGCAATCGGCCACTTCGGCGGTCAGCCTTTCCTGCACCTGCAGGCGCCGGGCATAGCCGTGCAGCACCCGGGCCAGCTTGCTGATGCCCACCACATGATCGCCCGGCAGATAGGCGATATGCGCCCGCCCGAGGATGGGCGCCAGATGGTGCTCGCAATGCGACTGGAAGGGGATATCCTTCAGCAGCACGATCTCGTCATAGCCGCCCACCTCGTGGAACACGCGCGCCAGGTGGCGGGCGGGATCCTCGCGATAGCCCTCGCAATATTCCCGCCAGGCGCGGGCCACGCGGGCGGGCGTGTCGCGCAGGCCCTCGCGGGCCGGATCATCGCCCGACCAGCGGATAAGCGTGGCCACCGCCGCCAGCACCTCTGCGGGAAGGGCTGGCGGGCTGGCTTCCGGCCCCCTGGCTTCCGGCCCCCTGGCTTCCGGCCCCCTGGTTTCTGGCATCGCCCGCCTCAGGCCTCCAGCCCCATGAAGCGCATGCCGTTTTCATACATGACCTTGCGCATATCCGCTTCCGACAGGCCCCGGCAGGCCTCGTCGGCGAACTGGCGCGGCTCTTCCACGCCCTCGGCATGGGGATAGTCAGATCCCATCAGCACCCAGTCGGCATTGCCCACCTGATCGACCAGCGCGGCGATATTGTCCTCAGGATAGGCCACCACCGAGACATGGCGGGCAAAGATGCGGCTGGGCCGCTCCTTCAGCTGGCCGGCGGGCCAGTGGCCGTTCTTGGCGATGCCGCGGCACTTGTCCATCTTGGTCAGCATGGCCGGCACCCATTCGGCGCCATTCTCGGCCGACAGCAACTTCACATTGGGGAAGCGCTCGAAGAAGTTCCAGAAGATGAAGCTGGACAGCGTCTCGATCACCGGCCGCTCGGAATAGCCATGCATCCACACGAAGGCCGACTGGCGGATGCGCGATTGCTGCATCCCCTCGCCCCACAGCGCCATGTGTTCCTTCATGTAGATCGCTTCCGACACATGGAAGACAACGCGGATTCCCGCCTCATTGGCGATCTGCCAGAAGGGATCGTGGTCGGGGTGGGCGGGCGCCTTGCGGTTGGCCGGGCCCATCGGCATCAGGATCAGCCGGGCGCCGCGGGCGATCACGCCCTTCAGCTGCTTGCAGGCCTCCTCCAGATTGTCGAGCGTGACGATCGGCGCGGAGAAGATGCGGTCCTGATAATTGTACGTCCACTGGTCGTACATCCAGCCATTATAGGCGTTCAGCACGTCATAGGCATAGCGCGGGTCGTCGAGGAAGCTGATCGCGGTGATCATGTTGCCGACGAACAGGATCGAGGAACGCACATCCCAGCTGTCGAGCAGGGCCACGCGCGCGGCCGGCTCCATCATGTCGGCGCTCTTGGGCACGTGCAGGTCGATCTCGGCCTTGCCCTCCTTCATCGCCCGCAGCCATTCGTGCAGCTTGCCGGGCGCCGGCACGCGGCCATCCTCGAACAGGTGGTCGGCGCTGATCTCCACCTTGCGGGGGCCCACATACATGGCAAAATCGCCATCATCGCCCCGCCGGAAGCTGACGCCATATTTCTCGGCGGCTTCCTTGGGCAGATATTTCGTCCAGGCCTCCTCGGTTTCCCAGAAATGGGTGTCGGCATCGAAGATCGGCCCGCGATAGAGCGGCGCTGCGGCGCGAGGGCCCGCCTCGGCAGTGGTCGACATGGGGGAAGCTCTCCATCCATCGCTTGTGCAGGGGGCCGGCGGCAGGAACAGGCGCGCCGGCTGTTGCCCCGGTTCTTACGCTGCCCCTCCGGGCGCTGAAACATGCGCCCCCGCCTCATCAGAACCGCGATGTTTCGCCCCCCTCAGGCCCCGCCCAGCACCGCCATCCCCTCCAGCATCAGGCCATAGCCCAGCTCCGCCTTCAGCCGCTCGCGCAGGTGCCGGGTCAGCGCGATGCGGGCATAGCGCATGGCCAGCGCCGGCCTTGCGGCAATCGCCCGGGCATGTTCGCGCGCCCGCTCCAGCAGCGCATCGCCCGCCACCACCTCGCCCACCAGCCCCAGCGCCAGCGCTTCTGCAGCGCCAATCTCCTGCCCCGTCATCAGGAAATAGCGGCCGCGATTGGGGCCCAGCAGCATGGGCCACACCACATGCACGCCATCGCCCGGCACCACGCCTGCCAGCGCATGGGCCTTGTCGGCAAAGACAGCGCCGGGGGCCGCCAGCACGATATCGGCCAGCAGCGGGATCTCGGCATGGATGAAGGCCGGCCCGTTCACCGCCGCGATCACCGGCACCTCGATCGCCAGCAGATTTTCAAGCAGCGCCCGCCCCTCGCGGAAGATCACATCCCAGCTTTGCGGGCCCATCGGCGGGGGCTGGCTCGTCATGTCGAATTCGGCGCAGAAGCTGCTGCCGGTGCCGGTGATGATCAGCGCGCGCGTGTCGCGGTCGGCGGCGATGGCGGCAAAGGCCTCGCCCAGCTCGCGGTGAAGCCCGCCCCACAGCGCCCAGCGGGCACTCTCGCCCTGGTGGTGGATGCGCAGTTCGGTGATCCCGCCGGCCCGGGTAAGGGCGATAGTATCGAAGCGGTCAGTCATCTTGCAGTCCTTTGGGTTGGGGGCGGATCACCAGCGGCGGCGCCATTGCGCGCCGATCAGCCTTTCGCGCAGGGCCGCGCGCCGCGCCTCGGGGCTGATGCGCGCGCTGCGATCGCCCAGATAGGTGGCCACTTCGGCCAGCTTCATGCGGCGCACCTGCGGCACCGGATGGGAACTGCAGCGATACCAGCGGCCGATCAGCATGCCAAAGCCGTGGTCTGCCGTATCCAGCCAGTTGGCATAGCCCGGATCCTGCCGGCACAGCACGGCGCGAAAGCGCCCGTCGGCATCGATGCGGGCGGTGCGGCCATTGAGGCTGGTCTGGCGGTAGAGGATGTCGGCCTGGTTCCACAGCCCGTCGATCACCTGCACGTTCCAGTAGTGGCGCGCCTCGGGCAGGTCGCTCTCGATCACCAGCGCTTCGTCCTCGGCCAGCTCGAACACCATTTCCCAATAGGCCTGGGGCCAATCCGCGCTGTTGCCCAGATCCTTGAAATCATGCAGCGCCACCTTGTTCACCAGCCCCTTGTCAAAGGCCCGCCCCAGCGCCCCCAGCGCAATCGCCGAAAGGCCGCGGGCATAGGTGCCGAACAATTCGCCCAGCAGCGCGTCCGTCCGTTCGGGCGAGAGGCGCGGCTTGGGCGGCAGCGGATCCAGCCGCTCGATGGCCAGGCGCATGTCCCTGTCGCCACCCCAGTCGTAGTTGAACTGGCGCACCAGCAGGAAATCGGCCTCGGGGTGCAGATAACGCCAGTTGCCCACATGGCCGGCCGGCCGCTCGGCGCTGAACAGCACCTCGAAGCGGCCATCGGCGCCGATCTCCAGCTGGTCGATATCGTAATTGGCCAGCCCCTGGCCGGGCGATCCGGCCATGCCGATCATGCGGTTGCCCACGGCAAAGCCCGCAACGATGGCATCGCCCCGCTCGCCCACCACGCGATAGCTGCCCGCGCCATCCACCCGCGTGTAGTAATAGACCGCATCCGGGTTGGGCTGGGCCAGGAAGGCCGAATTCTCGAAGGGCATGAATTCGGGATATTCGGCGCTGGTCTGGAAATAGAGCAGATAGCCCTGCGCCAGGTTCATGGCGAACTGGCGATAGAGTTCGGCGCGCAGCTGCTCGCTGCGCGGGGCCCGCAGCTGATCCAGCAGGGCCTCGGCCGGCTTCAGCAGATCGACAAATTCATCCCATTGGCGCATCGGCCTTGCTCCTGTCATCGCATGGAAAAAGGGCGCCCGCCGCTCAAAGCGCGACCTGCACCTTGGTCTGGCTGGCGCCGGCGCGCAGGCCCTCGATCATCGCCGGCAGGGCATCGAGGGGGATCGTCTCGCTCACCATCAGCCGGGGTTCCAGATGGCCCCTGTCGAGCGTGCGGGCGACATGTTCGAATTCGGCCAGCGTATAGGCCATGGAAAACACCAGCCGCAGCTGCTTGTAGGTGGCAATGCCCGGGATCACCGGATCGGGATGGGTGCAAAACCCCATCGAGACGATCGTGCCATTGGGCCGGGCATGTTCCACCGCCTTGCCCAGCATGCCCACCGCGCCCGCGCATTCCAGCACGATATCGGGCTGGCCGCCCAGCGCCGCGATCACCTCGCCATGCTCGCCCTCGCCATAGGGGATGAAGGCATCGCCGCCCAGCTGGCCGGCCAGATCCGCCCGCCGCGCCGAACGCGACATCACCGCGATGCGCCCCGCCCCCAGCCGGCGCGCCCAGTAGATCGCCGCCAGCGCCACCGATCCGGCCCCCAGCACCAGCACCCGGCTGCCCGGCACCAGCGGCGCCATCGCCACGCCATGCAGGCCCACCGCCAAAGGCTCGATCAGCGCGCCATCGGCAAAGCTGAGCGTGGCCGGCAGCTTCACCGCATGGGCCGCCGGCGCCCGCAGATATTCGCCAAAGCCGCCCATATAGCCCTGCATCTGCGGGCACAGCATCACCTGCCCGGCCCGGCAGGCGGCGCACTGGCCGCAGCCCTTGGCCGGCAGCGCGGTGATCCTGTCGCCGATGGCCAGATGTTCCACCCCCGCGCCCAGCGCCACCACTTCGCCGGCATATTCATGGCCGGGCACCGTTTCTGCCGGAAAATCCCAGCCAGAGCCCGAGGTCATGTGCAGATCCGTGCCGCACAGGCCGCAGCGGCACACCTTGATCACCACCTCGCCCGCGCCCGGCTGCGGATCGGGCAGGCTCTCGATCGCCCAGGGCTGGCCCGCCCCCTTGAACACGGCTGCACGCATCTTGCTCTCCCACCTGCCCGGCCTTGCGGCAGCTGATGCGGCCGGCCGGGTGCTGCTGTCATGGCAGCATGGGAAGGGCGCGCTGCTCCCGTTCGGGAACAAGACGATGCCCCTGGGCAATGCCCCCTGCCCGAAAGCCCGGCCCCGGCCCTGCGCCAGGGGGCGATCCTGCCATTTTGCGCCCCCTTGCGACCAGCGCCCGGCCGCCCCGGGCCGATCATAACGCAATTGTGATGCTTTGGCCGCGCAGGCCCGCATGGCCTTGAGAAGGCGGCGGCAAAGTCCTTATTCATGCCTCACGCCGCTGATCGGCCATCGCCAATGGGCGAGCTGCCCTCAGCCGGCCACTCCACTATCGTGGCGGGCCACCTGTGCGCCCGGCCGCTCAACACTTTCGGGACGAACCCGGAACTATATATAACACCCAGGGAGGGGACCTTGAAAAACCTGCATATCGCACGCCTTGCCATGACCCTGGCCGCCAGCACGGCGCTGAACACGCTGGCCCCGGCGCTGGCCCATGCGGCCGATGCCGCGGCCGATGAAGCGCCGCCGGCGCCGGCGCCGGCCGCCCGCGAAGGCATCGCCGACATCATCGTGACCGCCCGCAAGACCTCGGAAAAGATGCAGGACGTGCCGGTGGCCGTGACCGCCCTTTCCGGCGCCAAGCTGCAACAGCAGAGCATCATGAGCGTGCAGGACGTGCAGTTCCATGTGCCCGGCTTCGTCGAATATCCCGAGGCCCAGGGCGGCGCGCCCGATTTTGCCATCCGCGGCGCCAAGCAGCAGGGCGTGTCGGGCTCGCAAGGCGGCGTTGCCGTCTATCTCGATTATATCCCGCTCTCGTCCAACTATTCCATCGCCACCGCCACCTACGACATGCAGGCCGTGCAGGTGCTGAAGGGCCCGCAAGGCACGCTGTTCGGCAAGAACACCACCGGCGGCGCGATCATCTTCTCGCCCAACAAGCCGACCGACAAGTTCGAGGGCGATTTCAAGGCCGAATACGGCAATTACAACCGCGTGGACCTGACCGGCATGCTGAACCTGCCGATCACCGAGGGCGTGGCACTGCGCGTGGCGGGCCGCTATGTGCACCGCGATGCCTATATCACGAATGTCGGCGCCAGCGGCAGCCTGGGCAATTTCGACAGCGAGAACAACCAGTCGCTGCGCGCCACGCTGCGCATCCAGCCCAACGAAGCGATCACCAGCGACACGATGTTCGACTATTACCACCAGAAGCAGAACCCCAACCACGACCGCCTCGTGGGCTATAATGCGGCCTTCATCTGCTCGATCTATCCCAACACCTGCAGCGGCGGCAAAAGCACCCCTTACGAGCGCGAGCTGAGCCTGCCCCTGCGCGAGGTGGATCTGGGCGACCAGCAGAACATCAACCATGGCACCTATTGGGGCATTGCCAACACCACCACCGTGCAGCTGGGCACCCACACCTCGCTGCGCAACATCATCAGCTACCGGCGCGACAAGCTGGACAGCAACGAGACCAGCGACGGTGTCTCGATCCCGCTGCTCAATGGCCTCAACAACAACCGCCAGCGCCAGTTCACCGAAGAGCTGGACCTGATGGGCAAGCTGTTCGACGACAAGCTGAGCTATACGGTCGGCATCTACTACTACGACGACCAGTACGACCAGCGCTCCGACTATCAGATCATGGCGCCCAACACCAACACGGTGGATTCCTCGCTCAGCTATCTGGGTGAATTTGCCGAGGGCGGCGGCGGCCTGCCGCAGTTCCCGATTTCCGCCTATGGCTATTCGCCGATCTCGCCCAGCCTGCAGATCAACGATTTCGGCATGAAGACCATCGCCGTTTTCGGCCAGGCCACCTACAAGGTAGACGACAAGCTCTCGGTCACGCTGGGCGGGCGCTACAACCACGACAAGGGCACCTTCACCTCCGAGCAGTATCAGGGCTATACCGATGCCACGCTGACGACGCCTTTGTGCAACGTGCTGGCCTATGCCGATGCCAGCGAACTGGTGGGCGCCTGCAAGATCGCCCGCAGCAAGCTGTGGCAATCCTTCACCTGGAACGCCAGCCTCAACTACAAGGCCGATCCGCGCACGCTGCTCTATGTCAGCGCCGGGCGGGGCTATCAGGCGGGCGGCTTCAACCAGCAGATCCGGGAATCGCAATATCGCACCTTCTCGCCCGAAGTGGTGTTCACGCTGGAGGCGGGCCTGAAGAAGGACTGGCACCTGGGCGGCCGGCCGATCCGCACCAACATCGCCATCTTCCGTTCCAACTACAAGAACCAGCAGCGCGTGGAGAACGGCACCTATTCCGACGGGCTGAACTTCATCGCCACCTTCAACGCGGCCAGTTCCACCATGTGGGGCGGCGAGGCGGAAATCAGCTATCTGCCCACCCCGCAGCTGGAGATCTCGCTGGCCTATTCCTATATCAACGCCAAATACGACTATTTCAAATCGCCCGACGTGGCCAATCTGGGCGGGCAGGATCTCAGCAGCCTGGCGATCGGCGCCACGCCCAAGCACACGTTCAACACCACTGTCAGCTATTGGGTGCCCACCAACAACCGCGATGGCAAGCTGAAGGGCTCGGTCACGGCCTATGCGCGCTCGGGCGCCTATTACAACGATCTGGCGCAAAGCGCGCTGACCTATCAGGCCAGCTATGCGATCTTCAACGCCCGCCTCGACCTGATCAAGACCCTGCCCTTCGATGTTGGCGTGTGGGTCAACAATCTGGCCGACAAGAACTACAGCCTGTTCAAGTTCGACAACCTCAATTCGCTGGGTTACGCATCGGTGTTCCTGGCGCCGCCGCGCACCTTCGGCGTGGATGCATCCATCCACTTCTGATCCGGGCCTGAGAGACTGCAAAGCCCCGTTGCCTTTGCCGGCAGCGGGGCTTTTGCCGTGCCGCAAGGTGGCTGGCGCCATCGCCCTGCCGATGGGTGGCGGGGCGGGCGCACAAGCGCTTCACCTTATGTAGCAATCACTTTACAAGCCGCGCCAGATCCCCTTCAACCGGATGCAAAGAGGAGAGAGGCGCGCCATGGCAACCCAGGGCAAGGTCAATGAAGCGGTGCAGCACCTGCTCGACAGGCTGGTGGCCGAAGGCAGCGAGATCGGCGTGCAGGTGTGCGCCTGGCTGGGCGAGGAACAGATCGTCGATTGCTGGGCGGGGCTGGCGGATCCTGCCACCGGCCGCAAGGTGGATGGCGATACGCTGTTCAACGTCTATTCGGTGTCGAAAGCGGTGACGGCGGTGGCGCTGCATATCCAGGCCGAACGCGGGCTGGTCGATTATGACGCGCCGGTGGCCCGCTACTGGCCGGAATTTGCCCAGGCCGGCAAGGGCGATGTCACGGTGCGCCACGTGCTCTCCCATGTCTCGGGCGTGCTGCGCATGCCGCCCGAGGTGACGCCCGAGCTGATGTGCGACTGGGACTGGATGTGCCGCCGCATTGCCGAAATGGCCCCCGCCTATCCGGCCGGCAGCCGTTCCTCCTACCAGTCGATGACGTTTGGCTGGCTGGTGGGCGAGGTGGTGCGCCGCACAGATCCGCAGCAGCGCCCCTTCGGCCGCTTCATCCGCGAGGAAATTGCCGATCCGCTGGGCGCCACCGATCTGTGGATGGGCATTCCCGATGCGGCCGAACCGCGCGTTGCCAAACTCGACGATGTCGCCGTCTATGTCGCGCCCGACAACAACATGATGCGCGAGGCCCAGCCGCTGGCGGTGGACCTGATGCCCGATCCCTTCGAGCGGCCCGCCGTGCGCCGCGCCTGCATCCCGGCGGTGGGCGGCATCTTCAACGCCCGCAGCCAGGCGCGCTTCTGGGCGATGCTGGCCAATGGCGGCAGGCTGGGCGGGGTGCGCCTGCTCTCGGCCGAGCGGGTGGCCAGCTTTGCCGCCCCGCGCCCCCATTTCGACGATGCCGACCCGGTGTTCTTCGGCATGCAGGTGCCGATCGGCTGGGCCGGCTTCTGGCTGGGCGGGGCAGAGGCGCCGCCAGTATCGGCGCCGCGCAACATGCGCGCCCTGTGCCACCCGGGCATGGGCGGCTCGATCGGCTGGGCCGATCCCGATCTGGGGCTGGCCGTGGCCTTCTGCCACAACCGCATGTTCGACACGATCGACATTGCCGAGGACAACCGCACGCGCATCGGCGATGCCATCCGGGAAGCGCTGTGACCATGACCGCAAGCTGGGATTACATCATCGTCGGCGGCGGCTCTGCCGGCTGCGTGCTGGCAGAGCGCCTCTCGCGCCATCCGGCCTGCAAGGTGCTGCTGCT
>DASRYE010000300.1:0-18974 GCA_035653915.1 Novosphingobium sp.
TCGCGGTGATCATCGGCTGGATGTATTGGCGCATTGCCTATGTGCCGGGCGGGCAGCCGATTGGCGGGCTGGAGAAATTCGCGCAAATGGTGTGGCGGGGCCTGGCGCGCGGGGCCAGGCGCCTGCGCCAGCTGGTGGGCGGATAGGCCATGGAACTGTTTCCCTCGCGCACGATCACGCTGTATCTGGCGCGGCTGTTCATCACCCGCATCCTGGGCGTGCTGATCATGCTGGTGCTGGTGCTGCAGACGCTGGACCTGCTGAGCGAATCGGGCACGATCCTGGCGCATCAGGGCAATGGCGAGGCGCAGATCTGGCAATATGTGGGCCTGCGCATGCCCCAGCTGGTGGCGCGCTTCCTGCCCTATTCGGTGTTGCTGGCAACGCTGTTCACCTTCTTCCCGCTGAACCAGAACAGCGAGATCATCGCCATGCGGGCAGCGGGCCTGTCGGCGCTGCAGATCCTGGCGCCGCTGCTGATCACGGCGGTGGGCGTCTCGGCCTTCAGCTTCCTCTTCAACGAGACGGTGGTGACCGGTTCCACCGCCACGCTGAAGGCCTGGCAGGGGGTCAACTATGGCCGGATAGAGCAGGCCAGCGGCGTGCGCAGCAATGTCTACATCGCCGACGGGCGCAACATCCTCTATGCCGAAACGCTGACCGGCAGCGGCGCCGGCGCGCATATGCAGGATGTCACCTGGTATGAGCGTGACGACAAGGGGATGATCACCCGCCGCATCGAAAGCCCGTCGGCCAGCTATGCGGCGCCGGGCTGGCGCTTCGATCACCCGCAAAGCTTCGATGCGGCCACCACCGCGTTGACGGAACTGGCCGCGCCAGTGGTGGTGGGCCGGGGCATCACGCCGCGGCAGGTGGATATCAGCGCGGTGGATGCCGATGGGCTGAACATTTTCCAGCTGGCCCGCGCCATTCGTGCGCTGCATGCCAGCGGCCGCCGCACGGCCGAGCTGGACGGCAAATGGTGGCACAAGGTGTCGAGCCCGCTGTCGGCCATGCTGATGCCCTTGCTGGGCGGCGTTGCGGCCTTTGGCCTGGCGCGTTCGGGCCAGCTGTTTGTGCGCGCGGTGGCGGGCATGGCGCTGGGCTTTGCCTATTTCGTGATCGACAATCTGGCGCTGGCGGTGGGCAATTTCGGCGGCTATCCGCCGATCATCGCGGCCTGGGCGCCGTTCCTGCTGTTCCTGCTGGTGGGCGAGACTGTGCTCATCCGCACGGAAGAGTAGCCGCCGCCTCGCCCAGGTGCCCGCGGCGCCACCAGCGCCACACCAGCGGCGCGATGGCAGCGCAAGCGGCAAGGCTGATGCCGGCATCCACCAGATAGGCGCCGGCCACGCCATGCTGGCCAAAGCCGCGCCCATCCAGTGATTGCATATAGGCCAGCGGCAGGTTGGCCGCCGCCCCCATCAGCGCGAATTGCGTGACCGCCAGCGGGCTGCCCCGCGCGATGGAGCGGAATTGCAGCGCATACTGGATGACGAAGGCGGCCGACTGGAACAGGTTTTCCACCACCACCGCCAGCACATAGGTGGCCGGCGTGTGCGGCAGCGCCAGCAGCGCCAGCGTGCAGCAGGCGCCGATGCTGCCGGTGAGCAGATACAGCAGCGCCGGCGGCACAAGATCGAGCAGCGGGCGGGCGATGAGGCTGCCCAGCACCGAGATCACCACCACGCCAAAGCCATTGGCCCCATCCACCAGCACCGGCGAGGCATGATAGGCCCCGCCAATGCCGCCAAACAGGTTGGTGAGCGCGAAAGAGGCGCAGGGCAGGGCAAACAGCATCAGCAGCCGCAGCACCAGCTTCTGGCGCAAGAGCGCGCCCAGATCGCCCGCCAGCCGGCCAAAGCTCTCGCGAAAGGCCTGCCGCTCGGCCGTGGGGCCGGGCAGCGCCGGCAGCAGCACCAGCGGCAGCAGGATAAGCCCTGCCACCGCCAGCCGGCCCCACAGGCCCGGCAGCAGGCCCAGCAGCTGGTAATGCAGCAGCGCGCCCACGCCAAAGCCGCTGCCATTGCCGATGTTGAACCAGGCGCTCAGCGTCTTGTCGGCGCTTTTGGGCAGGCTGGCGCCCAGCCAGCCGGCCAGCGCGCTGCCGAACAGGGTGGAGGAGACCGACAGCGCCAGCACCAGCGGCCCCAGCAGATCCAGCCGCGAGAGCGCTCCCAGCGTGACAAAGGCCATGGCCGCCGTCAGCCCGGCCAGGGCAATCGTATAGGTGCGCCGGCTGAGGCCGACATCGAGCACCGGCGCCAGAAACAGCGCCACCACGCCCGACACCAGCCCCACCGCGGTGAGATTGGCGATGGCCGGTTCCGGCACATGGGCCTCTGCCAGCAATTGCGGCAGGGTGACGATGAACACCGCGCTCGCCAGGCCAAAGCTCATGTTCACCAGCCCCATCAGCCAGACGAGCGGCGGCGGCGCTTCCTCGGGCGCGGTGTCTGGCAGCGGGCGATCGGGCATGGCGGGGCTTTCACGGCAGGAGGAGGGGGCGCAGGAGGAGGGGGCAAGGGCTATCGGCCGGCGGGGCAGGGGTCAACCGCGTGGCTGCCCCAATCCCGCCGCAATCACGGCCTAAGGGCGCAAGCCTCCCCCACGCGCGGGGAAAGGCCGGCCGCAAGGCCTGCCGCTGCCGTCTCGTCTGGCGGCATGGCAGGCTCTGCTGGTCGATTTTTTCACCGCGCTTTGACATGCGACAAGGATGGGGCGGGGTGCTTTCGGGCTTGGGCGATGCCGGCGTTCGCGTTTTCGGTTCTTCCGCCCCGCCCGCATCGCGCCCGCTCCACCAGAGGGCATGTCCGGCGGGCGGTCTTGCCGCCCCTCGGGCTTGCCTTTATGAGAACCTTTCGCACAGACAGGATCAGGACCCGTGGCCCAGACCAATCTTTCGCCGGCGGTGGATAACGCCAATCTGCCCTTCTGGAAACGCTCGCACTATCTCGACCGGATGACCCTGGGCGAGCTGTGGAAGGCCTATTTCCAGCACTATACCATCGTTGCCTATCTGGCGCTGGCGGCGGTGTGCCTGGTGGTGTTCGGCCTTTATCCCACCACGGCGCTGCGGGCGGCGGCGGCGGTGCTGGCGGCGGCGCTGGTCTATCCGCTGGTGTGGCACATGCTGCACCAGTATATCCTGCATGGCCAGTGGCCCTACAAGATCAAGATCCTGGCCAGCACCTGGAAGCGCATCCATTACGACCACCACCAGGATCCCAACCACCTGGAAGTGCTGTTTGGCGCGCTGCACACCACCGTGCCGACGATCTTCTTTGCCACAGCGCCTGTGGGCGCGCTGATCGGCGGCGAGGGCGGGCGCATCGGCGGGGCGGCGATCGCCTTTGCCACCGGCCTTGTCACCACCTGCTACTACGAGTTCATGCATTGCATCCAGCACCTCGCCTTCAAGCCGAAGTGGAAGTGGGTGCAGCACATGAAGCAGCGCCACAACGAGCACCACTATGTGGATGAAGACGGCAACTATGGCATCACCAACTACTGGTGGGACCATATCCTGGGCACCTACTATGAAAAGAAGGACCGCCCCGGCCGCAGCCCCACCGTGTTCAACCTGGGCTACACCGAGGAAGTGGCGAAGAAATACCCCTGGGTGAAGGAACTGTCGGGCGGCATCGCCAGCGATCATCCGCGCCGGCGCGCCATTGCCAACGCCCAGAAGCAGGCCGCCGAGGCCGACGCCCCCACCGAGGCCCAGATCCTGGCCCATGCCGCAGAGGCCGTGGGGATGGACACCGAGGCCTGAGGGCTTCCCCGGCCCCGTTCACGCATCATCGGGCATTTGCGCGCAGGGGTCCTTTGCGCGCAAATGCCTTTTTCTTGCCGCCATCGGCCGCTACACACCCCCCGCGCCACTGCCGCTACCGCTTGGGGAGTATCTAGCATGTCTGCCGTCACCATCACGCCGGTCACCACCAAGGCCGAGCGCGGCCAGTGGGTCGATTACGTTTACAAGGCCAATGCCGCAGATCCCGCCTTCGTGCCGCAATTGCGCGCCGAAGAGCTGGAGAAGGTGACGCCGGGCGGCAACCCGTTCCACGAACATGCCCGCTGCCAGCTGTTCCTCGCCCGGCGCGCGGGCCAGATCGTTGGCCGCATTTCGGCGCATATCGACGAGCTGGCGCTGGGCCAGCCGCTGGCGCAGGGCATGGGGCCGGGCACCGGCAACTGGGGCGCGCTGGAAGCCGAGGATGCCGCCATTGCCAGCCAGCTGATCGCCACGGCGGAAGACTGGCTGCGCGGCCAGGGCATGGCCCGCGTGCTGGCGCCGATCAGCCTTTCCATTTGGGAGGAACCGGGCCTGCTGGTGAAGGGCCATGAGCAGGCGCCGACGGTGATGATGGGCCACCAGAACGCCAAGTTCCAGCCGTGGATCGAGGCGGCGGGCTATACGCCGGCCAAGAGCCTGCTGACCTATGAGCTGGATATTTCCAAGCCCTTCCCGCCGCTGATCCAGCGCATCGTCGCCAGCGGCGAGAAGAACCCGCGCATCAATGTGCGCCCGGTGAGCCTGAAGAATTTCGCGGCCGAGGCAGCGATCATCATCGAGATCCTCAACGATGCCTGGTCGGACAACTGGGGCTTTGTGCCGATCACCGATTCGGAGCTGGCCTATACGGCCAAGAAGCTGAAGCCGCTGATCCGCGAAGACCTCGTGCAGATCGCCGAATATGAGGGCGAGCCGGTGGCCTTCATGATGACCCTGCCCGATATCAACGAGGTGCTGAAGAAGATCGGCCCGCGCCCCTCGCCGCTGGGCTGGATCAAGCTGCTGCTGTGGATCTGGAAGCCCAGGGTGCGCACCATGCGCGTGCCGCTGATGGGGGTGAGGAAGCGCCTGCAATCCAGCCGCATGGCCAGCCAGCTGGCTTTCATGATGATCGAATATATCCGCCGCAATTCGGTGGCCCATTATGGCGCCAGCCGCGGCGAGATCGGCTGGATCCTCGACGACAACCAGGGGATGAACTCCATCGCCCGTGAGATCGACAGCCATGTGAACAAGGAATATGTCGTCTACGAGAAGGCGCTGGGCTGAGGCGGCCCGGGGGGGCGATGCCCCCCGCCAGCCTTGCCTGGCTGAAAGCAGATACAAAAAGGCCCCCGCTCGGGGGAACGGGGGCCTTTCCGGGATCGCGTCACCACCGGTTTGGACGGGAGGGGGGGTCTCGGTGGTGACAAAGGGATAACGCGGGGCCCTGACAGAGGTTCCCGCTTTTGCGAAAAATTTTCGACAGCCCTGCAACATCATGAAAAAAGGCTGTAAACTTTTGCCGCGCGGCGGCGAGGGAACCAAACCGGCCGGGTGGCGTTGGCCCGGTGGCGGTGTTACATGCCGATGGCCGCCGCGCAATCATCCGCGACCATCCGCTGAGGAGCCCGTTTCATGCCGCTTGGCAGCCAGCTTGCCCCCCATATTCCTTTCCTGCGCCGCTATGCGCGCGCGCTCACGGGCACAGCGGCGCTGGGCGATGCGCTGGTGCGCCAGACGCTGGAAGCGGCCCTGCGCGACGATACCTTGCGCGCCGCGCTGGCTGGCGGGCGGGTGGCGCTGTATGCCGCCTTCAGCGCGCAATGGGCCCATGCCCGCCAGCACGAGCCGCTGCCTGCCCCGCTGCCTGCGGGCGAGGGGGATGCAAGGGCGGCGGCGCGCTGGCGCCTCTCGCGCCTGGCCCCGCGCCAGCGCGAGGCGCTGCTGCTGACCGCGCTGGAAGACTTCAGCCCCGCCGAGGCCGGCCAGATCCTGGCATGCAGCCCCGAACAGGTGGTGGAAATGGCCACCGAGGCGCGGTGCGATCTGGCCCGGGGCGCTGCCACCAGCGTGCTGGTGATCGAGGATGAACCGCTGATCGCCATGCAGCTGGAAGAGCTGGTGCGCAGCCTTGGCCACACCATCTGCGGCACCGCGGCCACCCATGCCCAGGCCCTGCGCATGGCCGAAACCTGCCGGCCGGGGCTGGTGCTGGCCGATATCCAGCTGGCCGATGGCAGTTCGGGGATCGATGCGGTGGAAGATATTCTGGCCGGTGCCGATCTGCCGGTGATCTTCATCACCGCCTATCCCGAACGGCTGCTGACCGGCGACCGGCCCGAGCCGACCTATCTTGTCACCAAGCCCTTCCGCGAGGCGCAGGTGGCCGCCGCCATTGCCCAGGCGCTGTTCTTCCACGCGCCCCAGGCGGCCGCATAGGGCTGCCTAGTCGCTCTCCGCCTCGGTGTTCTTGCGGGCGCCGCCGCGGATGAGGAAGGCCGCCGGGCGGCGCACCGGCACCGCCAGCCGGCAGCTGAGGCCGGTGGGGCGAAAGTCCATCTCCACGCTGTGGCCCAGCTCATGGGCGACGATGCGCTCCAGAAGATCCATGCCAAAGCCGCGCCCATGCGCGCCCGAGACCGGCGGCCCGCCCTCTTCCAGCCATTCCACCGACACGCGCTCGGCACTGGCCAGCGCCCAGCTGACGGTAACGCGCCCGCCCGGCTGGCTCAGCGCGCCATATTTGCAGGCGTTGGTGGCCAGCTCGTGGATGGCCAGGCCAAACAGCAGCGCATCATTGGGGGCCAGGCGCACATCCGGGCCATGCAGCGCCACCTGGCAGGGCGCGCCGGTGGCATAGGGCGCCAGTTCGGCCGCTGCCACCGCGCCCAGCGGGGTGGGCGCCCATTCGCTGGCGGTCAGCAGATCGTGGGTGGCGGAAAGGGCGCGGATGCGGCCATCGAGGCTTTCCGCAAAATCGGCCAGGCTGGTGGCGCGATAGCGGGTGAGGGCGATGATCGAGAGCACATTGGCCAGCGTGTTCTTCACCCGGTGGTTCAGCTCACGCGTCAGCGAGGCGCGGATCGAGGCCTGTTCGCGCAGCCAGCCCAGCGCTGCCCGGTCTTCCGCCGCCTGGCGGGTGACAAGGCGGGCAAAGGCCATCAGCAGCAGCGCCAGCATGGTGCCCATCGCCAGCGTGATCCACGACAGCGGGGTCAGCGCGTCGGGCTGCTCGGCGGTCACTTCCAGCATCAGCTTGCGCTGGGCCAGATGCACCGGCGCTGTGGTGCTGGCATAGCTGTCCTGCCGGGTGTTGATCTCGGCCATCAGCCGGTCGGGGCGGATCTCGCCATCGTAGAGGCGCACGCCAAAGCCGCGCAATTCGCGCAGGTTCACCGAGGAATCGAGGAAGGCGGTGGCATTGAACGGCGTGGCGATGAAGCCCAGCAGCCGCCGGCTGCCCCCCCGCGCATAGACCGGCAGATAGACGACAAAGCCCGCCTGCTGGTTGGGCCCCTGCCAGATCATCAGCGTGACGCGGTTGGTGGCGATGGCCCGGTCGGTGCGCACGGCCTCGTCCATGGCGGCGCGGCGCAGGGGGTCGGAATACATGTCGTAGCCCAGCGCGATGCGGGTGCGCGGGTTGATCTCGCCCATATAGGCCACCGGCACGCTCAGCGGCTCTGCGGGGCCGGGGGCGGGGTGCACGGCATAGCCGGCCATGCCCTCGGCTCTGCGGGCGGCCTCGAAGGCGGGCACCTTGTCGCGCGGGACCACCGGCGCCCAGGTGAGGCCCTGGCCGCCGCGATATTCGGCATCGTTGCGCAGCTCTGCGGCAAAGCGCATGAAGCCGGCCTGGTTGATGGTGCGATCATTGGCCATCAGCGCGGCGCCCGCGCGCAGATAGGCGACATGGCCTGCCGCCCGCCGTTCCAGCGCGGAAGCCACGACATTGGCCAGCGCGTGCATCTCGGTGCGCTCGCGCTCCTCGTTCGAGCGCTCCATCGCCACCACGCTCACCAGCGTCAGCGCCATGGTCAGCACGAAAGCGCCCAGCGGCACGCTGCGCGGATAGCGTTCATACCAGCGCTGGGCGCCCACGCGTGCCGAAATGATCTTGTCCACGCTGTGCGCCCCGCCGGATTTCGCTGCTTTGTCCATGGGGCCTAGCGACAATCCAGATGGAAGGGAACCTTGTGGGAACCACGGGGCGCCAGTTTCGTTCCCTTTGGCGAATGCTTCCCGTTTGCCCAGAGGAAAACGCCTTGCCACCCCCCGAACCACCTTTGCGATGGACGAGATGGACAGGCGTGCGCAGCTGGTACAACAAGGCACATATGGCAGGCGATTCCCCCCAAGGCTCCAAGAGCACCGGCAAGGCCCCGCGCAAGGCGGCAAGAGCCACCGGCAAGGCTGCAGATGCGCAGGCCGGTGGGCAGGCTGGCGCCGCGCCGCAGCCCTGCGCCGATCGCGGGCCGGCCTGGGCCGCGCCCTTGCGCCACATGTATGACGAGGTGGTGAGCGAGCCGCTGCCGCCCGATCTGGCGGATCTGCTGGCCCGGCTGGACAGCACCGGCGAATGAGCCCGCCCGACCCCTTCAAGCACGAGCTGACAGGGGCGATCCCCCATCTGCGCGCCTTTGCCCGCGGCCTGTGCGGCCGGCCCGACATGGCCGATGATCTGGTGCAGGAAACGCTGCTGAAGGCCTGGGCCGCGCGCGAGCGGTTCATTCCCGGCACCTCGATCCGCGCGTGGACCTTCACCATCCTGCGCAACCTCTATCTCACCGACCGGCGCCGCTCGCGCAATCAGGGCGAATATGACGAGCTGGTGGCCGAGCGCACGCTGATCACCCCGGCCGGCCAGGAAGGGCCGCTGCACCTGGCCGATCTGCGCCGGGCGCTGATGCAGCTGCCGCCCGAACGGCGCGAGGCGCTGCTGCTGGTGGGCGCGGGCGGCTTTTCTTACGAGGAAGCGGCGGCCATCTGCGGCTGCGCGGTGGGCACCATCAAGAGCCGGGTGGGCCGCGCGCGCGCCGCGCTGGCAACGATGATCGAGCAGGGCGTGGAAGGCCCGCGCGAGGGCGGGCAGGCCGGCGATGCCATCATGGCCGATCTGGCGCGGGTGAGCGAAAGGGCAAGCTAGCCGCCGGCGCCGCCTCCCCCCGTGACAAACGCCCGCTTTGGCGACATAGGACGGCAAGCGCCCGGCATGGCGCGGCCAACAAGGGGTTTTGCGATGGGCAGGCAGTATTTCGGCACCGATGGCATTCGCGGGCGGACCAACGCCGGCGTGATGAACGCCGAAATCGCCATGAAGGTGGGCCAGGCGGCGGGCACCCATTTCCTGCGCGGGCGGCACCGCCACCGCGTGGTGATCGGCAAGGACACGCGCCTGTCGGGCTATATGCTGGAAAACGCGATGGTGGCCGGCTTCACCAGCGTGGGCATGGATGTGGTGCTGCTGGGCCCCTTGCCCACGCCCGCCATTGCCCTGCTCACCCGCGAATTGCGCGCCGATGTGGGGGTGATGATCTCGGCCAGCCACAATCCCTATGAGGATAATGGCATCAAGCTGTTCGGGCCGGATGGCTTCAAGCTGTCGGACGAGGATGAGGAAGCGATCGAGGCGATGCTGGAGCAGCGCCTGCCGCTGGCGGCTTCGGAAGAGATCGGCCGGGCGCGGCGCATCGAGGATGCGCGCGGGCGCTATATCCATGCGGTGAAAGGCTCGCTGCCGCACAATGTGCGGCTGGATGGGCTGAAGATCGTTGTCGATTGCGCCAATGGCGCGGCCTATCAGGTGGCGCCCAGCGCGATCTGGGAACTGGGCGCGGAAGTGATCAGCCTGGGGGTGAACCCCAATGGCAAGAACATAAATGATCGCTGCGGCTCCACCCATGTCGATCTCTTGCAGGAAACGGTGGTGGCATCGGGCGCGGATATCGGCATTGCGCTGGATGGCGATGCCGACCGGCTGATCGTGGTGGACGAGAAGGGCCAGACGGTGGACGGCGACCAGATCATGGCGCTGATCGGCAGCCAGCTGGCCGCGCGGGGCGAATTGCGCGGCGGCGGCGTGGTGGCCACGGTGATGTCGAACCTGGGGCTGGAGCGTTTCCTCACCGGCCGCGGCCTCACGCTGGAGCGCACCAAGGTGGGCGACCGCCACGTGCTGGAACGCATGCGCGCCGGCGGCTTCAATGTGGGCGGCGAGCAATCGGGCCACATGATCCTGCTCGACCATGCGACAACCGGCGATGGCACGATCGCCGCGCTGCAGGTGCTGGCGGCGCTGGTGCAATCGGGCAAGCGGGCGAGCGAGCTGCTGCACCTGTTCGATCCGGTGCCGCAGCTCCTCAAGAATGTGCGCTTTTCCGGTGGCAAGCCGCTGGAGGCGGCGGCCGTGAAGCAGGTGATCGCCGAGGCCGAGGGCGAGCTGGCCGGGCGCGGCCGCCTGGTCATCCGCCCCTCGGGCACGGAACCTGTCATCCGCGTGATGGCCGAGGGCGATGATGAGGCGCAGGTGACGCAGGTGGTCGATGCCATCTGCGAGGCCGTGCGGCTGGCGGCGGCCTGATCGCCATGCTGGACATGCGCCCCGATTGCGAGACTTGCGGCACCGCCCTGCCGGCCGAAGCGCCCGGCGCCTTCATCTGCAGCCTGGAATGCACCTTCTGCGCCGAATGCGCCGACGGGCATGACGAGCTGTGCCCCAATTGCGGCGGCGAGCTGATGGACCGGCCGGTGCGGGCGAAGAAGCTGCAGGCGAAATACCCCCCTTCCACCAAGCGCCACTTCAAGGGATGAGCCGCTCGCCTGGCATTCTGGCCCCCCGCATCCTGACGATCGCCGGTTCCGATTGCAGCGGCGGCGCCGGCCTGCAGGCAGACCTCAAGACCATCACCATGCTGGGCGGCTATGGCATGAGCGCCATCACCGCCATCACCGCGCAGAACACGCTGGGCGTGTTTGCGGTGGAGGCGCTGTCGCCGGCGATGGTGGCAGCGCAGATCGATGCCTGCATCAGCGATATCGGCGTGGATGCGGTGAAGATCGGCATGCTGGGCAGCGCGGCCATCGCCCATGCCGTGGCCGACCGGCTGGAGCAGATTGCCGCGCCCGTGGTGTTCGATCCGGTGATGGTGGCCACCAGCGGCGGCGTCTTGGCCGATGCCGAAACCGTGGCCGCCTTTGCCCGCCTGATGGCGCGGGCAGACCTTACCACCCCCAACCTGCCCGAACTGGCAGCGCTGGGCGGCGAGGAAGCAGTGCTGGGCCGCACCCGCGCGCTGCTGGTGAAGGGCGGCCATGGCACCGGCGAGGAGATCTGCGACCGCCTGCTGATCGATGGCTGCGACTATGAATGGACGACGCAGCGCCAGCACACCCGCCACACCCATGGCACCGGCTGCACGCTGGCCAGCGCCATTGCCACCGGCCTTGGCGCCGGCATGGACATGCCCGATGCGGTGGAACAGGCGATCGCCTTTGTGGCCGCAGCCCTTGCCGCGGCGCCGGGTTATGGCGCCGGGTGCGGGCCGCTGGGCCATCAGGCGGTCAGGCTTTAGCTGTCCCCGTCGGGCCAGCAATCAAAGCCGTAGAACTGGCCGATATGGGCCCAGGCTTCCTCGGCCGTTTCGACAAAGGTGAACAGCGCCAGATCCTTTTCCGAGACGACGCCCTCTTCGGCCAGCGCGCTGAAGTTCACCACCTTGTTCCAGAATTCGGCGCCGAACAGCAGGATCGGGATCGGCTTCATCTTGCCGGTCTGGATCAGCGTCAGCAGCTCGAAGAATTCGTCGAACGTGCCAAAGCCGCCGGGGAACACCGCCACCGCCCGCGCGCGCAGCAGGAAATGCATCTTCCTCAGCGCGAAATAGTGGAACTGGAAGGCCAGGCGGGGCGTGACGAAGCGGTTGGGCGCCTGTTCATGCGGCAGCACGATGTTGAGGCCGATGCTTTCTGCCCCCACTTCGGCCGCGCCCCGGTTGGCCGCTTCCATGATCGAGGGGCCGCCGCCCGAGCAGATGACGAACTGGCGCATCCCCTTTTCCACAATCGCGCACTGGCTGGCGATGCGGGCCAGCTGGCGGGCCTCGTCGTAATAACGGGCCTTGGCGGCCAGGCGTTCGGCGCGCAGCTTTTCCTCGGGCGTGGTGGCCGCGGCCAGGCGCTCTTCGGTCTCTTCGGGCGCGGGGATGCGGGCCGAGCCATAGCACACCAGCGTGGAGCCGATGCCCGCCTCATCCAGCAGCATTTCCGTCTTCAGCAGTTCCAGCTGGAAGCGCACCGGGCGCAATTCCTCGCGCAGCAGGAATTCGGTGTCGCGGAAGGCCAGCTTGTAGGAGGGGCTGAGCGTTTGCGGTGTGTGGGTGACATGTGCCTCGACAAAGGAGGCTTCCTGCTCGGCGCGATAGAAGCGCCGGCGAACGAGGGCTTTTTCTTCTTCTGTCATGCTCGTGTCTATAATTGGCTTGGGGGACGGCGATAGCATGAAAAGCGTGAATCCTGCGTGACCGGCCGCTTGCGGTGGCAAACGGGGCGGGGCTGGCGGCTTTTTGTTCATCCTGCAGCAAGGCAGGGCTGCACACACGGCAACTTGTCGGGTACGACAGGATGGCCGGGCGGGGGCGGCGCCAGCTTAGGGGAAATCGACCAGTGAACAGGATGATGACAGGCCTGGTGGCCTTGGCTGTCGCGCTTGCGGGCGCCGGTGTGGCCCATGCCCAGATGGGTGGCATGGGCGGCATGGGTGGCGGCGGCATGGGCGGTATGGGCGGCGGCGGTGGCGGCATGGGCGGCGGCCCGCCTTCGGGCGGCGGCGACGAGGCCCCGGCCGACAAGGGCCCGCCCAAGCCGCATGTGATGAAGCCGATCCCGCAGAAGAAGTTCGACGAGGCGGTGACGCAGATGTTTGCCGCGGCCGACACCAACCACGATGGCCTCATCACCCTGGCCGAATTCCAGGCGCAGGTGGAGGCGCGGCGCGATGCCATCATCCGCGCCCGCTTCCAGAAGATCGACCTCAACCATGATGGCCAGATCAGCCAGGAGGAATTCATCAGCTGGCAGCTCAGCCTCGGCTCCATGGCTTCTGCCGACACCGGCGGGCGCGCCAATGTGGAAGTGGTGGCCGAGGAGATCGGCCCGAAGCTGGGCAACAGCGAGCAGGACATGGCGCTGGCCATGGCGATCGAGCCGATCAACCCGGTGATGCTGGTGAAGGCCAACACCAACTATGATGCCGGCGTGTCGCTGGCAGAGCTGCTGGCCTATGAGGATGCCCGCTTCGCCAAGGCCGATACCGACCGCGATGGCTATCTCACCATGGAAGAGATCCGCGCGATGATGCCGGCGCGTGGGCCCGGTGGCCGGGGCCCGGGCGGGCGCGGGCCCGGCGGCATGATGCCCCCGCCGGGCGATCGCTGAACCAAAGGCCCCGGCCCGCTTGCGGCCGGGGTCAGCCTGTCAGCCCCATCTCCTTCAGCGCTCGGCGATAGAACATCGAGCTCATGTCGGCGGGCAGATGGGCCTCGGCGGTGGGGTCCAGCGGCACATGGGCCGGGCTTTGCGCTTCCACCATGGCGGCATCCTCGGCAAATACGGCAAGGTTGAAGGCGTGCACATCGGCCACCGGCAGGTGGGTGTCGTAATTGCGCAGGATCGGCACGAACAGCCGCGTTGCGCGCGCGGAAACCGGCGAGGCGGCGTTGAGGATCACCAGCCGGTGGGATCCGGGGAAATGCACTTCCAGCGTGGCGGTGAAGGGCGCCTGGCAGCGGAAATGGCGCAGCCAGCGAAAGCCTTCGGGGGCAAGGCCGCTGCTGTGCGGATAATTGCCCACCGTGCTCCAATATTCCGCCTCGAAGCCGAAGGGGGTTTGCCGGGGGCGATAGTCGGGCACGGCGGCGTTTTCGGGATCGGCAAAGGTGGCGGTGTGGATGAAGGCGAAATGCGCCACATCGAGAAAGCCTTCCAGCTGCCGCCCGGCATAGCCCTTGATGTCGAAGGGCGGGCAGACGATGTGCTGGAAGCCCTCCTCGTCGGCATGGGGCAGATCGATGATCGCGCCGGCCGCCGGCTGGCCAGAGGCGGTCTCCTGCGCATCGGGGGCAAGGCAGGTCCAGATCAGGCCATAACGGGCGATGGCGGGGAAGGTCTTGAGGTGGAAGCGGGGGGAAATGTCGCGCGCGGGCTGGGCGGGCACATGCACGCAATGGCCCTTCGCGCCGAAGGTCAGGCCATGATAGGGGCACACCACGCCCTTCTCGCCCTGATGGCCCAGGCTGAGCGGCACGCCGCGATGGGGGCACAGATCGGGCGCCACCACCAGCTCTCCCCCGGCGCGATAGACGACCAGCGGCTGATCGAGCAGCCGCGCCTTCACGGGCCCTTGCGTCACCTCTTCCAGCGTGGCCACCGGATACCAGTGGCGGGCCAGGATCGCCCAGTTGCCGGCATCGAAGGTGCAGCCGGCGGGCGGGGTGGGGGCTTCAGCAGGGGTTTGGGGCGCAAGGGTTTCAGGGGCGGGCGCGGCGGTGGCCATGGGCTCTCTCTTTTTCGCGGGGGGATCGGATGGGCGCAGGATGCCAGCCCGCCAGTGCGCTATCAAACGCAATGATCCTGACAGGGCGTTGCGAAAAAGCGCGCATCCTTCATCGCCCTTGCCGCCGGGGGCCCGGCTGCGCCATCCTGCGGCACAGGCAAGGGGGCGGGCGGGCATGCGTTCTGTGGGGTTGATCGCGGTTCCGGTGCTGGCGGTGCTGGGGCTGTTGGCGGGCTTTGCGCTCAGCCTGTCGGCGGCCTCGCGCGCGTTCGAGCATGGGTTGATCGCCCAGCGGCAGGCGGCCCTGGTGGAAGCCATTGCCGCCGATGCCGACCGGCTGGATCAGGCCAGCCTGCAGCGCCGGCTGGCCGCCTATCGGGCGCTGGTGGTGGAGGAGCGGCCCTTTCTTTCCGCCGCTGATGCCGCCGCGCAAGGGGCCGAACAGCGCCGCGCCGCTGCCCTTTCGGCGCTGGCCGGCGTGGCGGCAGACCGGCCGCGGATGGCCGCGCTGGTGGCCGCCATTGCCGCAGAGGAAGCGCATGAGGTAGCCGCTACGCGCGCCGGCCTTGCCCGCTTGCGGCGCAACATGGTGGTGCTGGGCGCATTGCTGGCGGCAGCGGCGCTGGGCGCGGTGGCGGCAGGGGCCTTGCAGATGCTGCGGGCCAACCGCGATCTGGCCGGCCAGGTGGCCGAGCGCACCGCCGCGCTGGAGGCGGTGGATGCCTCGCGCCGGTTGTTCTTCGCCAAGGCCAGCCATGAATTGCGCACGCCCGTGACCGCCATCCGCACCATTGCTGAAGTGGCGCAGGAAGGCGCCGACCAGGCGCAGGCGCTGGCCGATATCGTGGCGCAGGCGGGCTTTCTGGAACATCGCATTGCCGATCTGATGGCGCTGGCCGCCGCCGGCGAGGGGCAGCCGGCGCTGGTGCTGGCGCCGGGCGATCTGGCCGGGGTGATCGCCGGGGCGGCGGCGCAGGCCGGGCCCTATGCCCGCTCGCTGGGGGTGGAGATCGTGGTGACGGCGCCCGCCGCCCCCCTCATCGCCCGGATCGATGGCGACAGGCTGGCGCAGGCGCTGCTGGCGGTGATCGACAATGGCCTCAAATTTTCCGATCCCGGCGCCCGGCTGGAACTGGCGCTGGAGGCGGCCAGCGGGCAGGCGGTGCTGGCCGTGGCGGATAGCGGGCCCGGCGTGCTGCCGCCCGAACTGCCGCGCATTTTCGATGCCTATTACCAGGCCGGCGCCGGCCGTGCGCGCGGGGGCAGCGGGCTGGGGCTGGCGCTTGCCCGCTGGGTGGTGGAGCGCCATGGCGGCACTATCCTGGCGGAAAACCGCGTGGGCGGTGGCTGCCGCATCGTGATCGGCCTGCCGCTGGTGGCAGAAGGGGAGGGGCAATGATCCTGCTGGTGGAAGATGATGTGGCGATCGGCCGCTCGCTGGCGCAGGGGCTGGCGGCGCGCGGGTTTGCCGTGCGCTGGCTGCGGCAGGCGGCGCAGGCGGCCGGCGCGCTCGATACCGGCGAGGTGGCGGTGGCGGTGCTCGATCTTGGCCTGCCCGATGGCGACGGGCTGGCCCTGTGCCGCCAGTGGCGCGCGGCCGGCCACCGCCTGCCGGTGCTGATGCTGACCGCGCGCGCCGCGCTGGACGACCGGCTGGAAGGCTTTGCCGCCGGCGCCGATGATTACCTGCCCAAGCCTTTCGCCTTTGCCGAGCTGGCCGCGCGGGTGGAAGTGCTGGCCCGCCGCGCCGCCCAGCTGCCGGCAGCGCCTGTGCTGTGGGGCCCCTTCGCGTTCGACAGCGCCGCCGGCCAGGTGCTGCGCGATGGCGCGCCGCTGGCTTTCGAGCCCAAGGCGCTGGCGCTGCTGCTGCGGCTGGCCCAGGCGCGCGGCGGGGTGGTGGCGCGCGATGCGCTGATCGATGCCGGCTGGGGCGAAATGGCCGCCGTTGGGGGCAACACGCTGGATGTGGCGATCAGCGCGCTGCGCCGCCGGCTGGCCGATGTGGCGCCTGAGCTGGCGGTGAAGGCAGTGAAGGGGCAGGGCTATCAGCTCGACCTTATACCTTAGGTCAGCCTGAGGAAAAGCTCAGGATCGCGCGCCGCCAACCCGGTAAGCCTTTGTGCAGAACACAAGGTTTCATGGGCTGAGGATGGAAATGCACAACAAGGGGATGCGGCTGCGCGGTGCCAGCCTGGCGGTTATGGCGGTGCTGGCCGGCACACAGGCACGGGGCGCAGAGGCAAACGCTGCCAATGGCGCGAACGGGGATCCGATCATCGTGGTGACGGCGCCGATCGCCACCGACACGGCCCGGCTGGATGATGTGCCCGCCAATGCGCAGGTGCTGGCCGGCGATGCGCTGGGCCGGCAGAACCATGCCAATCTGGCCGATCTGCTCAATGCCAATCTCGGCTCGGTCAGCCTCTCCAACGGTTCGGGCAGCCCCTATCAGAGCGATGTCGCCTATCGCGGCTTTCAGGCCACCTCGCTGCTGGGCTCGCCCACGGGCCTGTCGGTGTGGCTGGATGGGGTGCGGATGAACGAGGCCTTCGGCGCCATCGTCAACTGGGATCTGATCCCGATGAACGCGGTGAGCGCGGTGGAAGTGCTGCCCGGCTCCAACCCGGTGTTCGGCCTCAACACGCTGGGCGGCGCGCTGGTGCTGACGACGAAGAACGGGGCGGATAATGGCGGCCTCTCGATCATGGCCGAGGGCGGCTCGTTCAACCGGCGCAGCGTGGCGGCAGAGGCGGGCGGCACCGCGGCGAACAAGGCGATCGACTGGTTCCTGGCCGGCAATTACGACGAGCAGGACGGCTATCGCCTGCACACCCACACGCGGGTGGAGCAGCTTTATGGCAAGCTGCGCTGGCATGGCGCGGGCGCCAATGCCGAGCTGGGGGCGATGTGGTCGGCCAGCCAGCTCAATGGCACGCAAAGCCTGCCGCTTTCCATGCTCTCCACCCCTGAGGCGTCCTATACCTGGCCCGATTCGGTGGCCAATCACCAGCTGCTGATCAACCTCAAGGCCGATGCCAGCCTGGCGGCCGGGCTGAAGATCAGCGGCAATGTCTATTTCCGCCGCTCCAACGCGTCCGGCGTCAACAGCAATGCCAGCCTCGACGACAATTGCGGCGAGAGCCGCGATTGCAGCGCCAGCGCCCCCGGCGGCACCGCGGTGGATCTCTACCAGACCAACCCCTATCTGGCCGGCAGCGCCCGCGCCAATGGCTTTGTGGCCTATGCCGGCACCCTGCCGATCCACGACTATACCGACAACATCAACACCTCGCTGGTCTTCTCCAGCACCCGCCAGCACAGCTGGGGCGGCAACCTGCTGCTGGACAGCGACGCCCCGCTGCTGGGCCGCAAGAACGATCTCAATCTGGGCGGCAGCTTCGAGATCGCCGACATCACCTACGACCAGAGCACCTATCTGGCCTATCTGGTGGGCTATCAGACGGTGCAGATGCCGTGGAATTTCAAATATGGCAGCGCTGGTGGTTTCGAGGGCAGCCCGCTTGTCAACAGCGTCGATGTGGCCTCGCACAGCGCCAGCTTCAACCTCTTTGTGCGTGACACGCTGAAGCTGACCGAGACGCTGGGCCTGACCGCCTCGCTCAGCTACACCAGCACCCATGTCAGCCTGGGCGGCACCAACAGCACCTTCCTCAACGAGGATGGCGGCTTCAGCTGGACCGGCGCCGACGGGCAGAAATATTACAACCCCGCCTATATCGGCGCCAGCTACTGGACAACGCCTTCCTCGGGCAGTTCGCGGCTGGCCACGGCCAGCATTCCCACAGGCGGCGTGGCCGGGCCCGAAGTGGTGGCGGTAACAGGCGCCCATCTCTACCACCGCTTCAACCCGGCGGTGGGGCTGGCCTGGAACCCGCTGCCGGCGCTGGGCCTGTTTGCCAGCTATTCCGAGGCGATGCGCGCGCCCACCGCCATCGAGCTGGCCTGCGCAGACCCTGCCACCCCTTGCGCCCTGCCCACCGGCTTCAACGGCGATCCCGATCTGAAGGCGGTGGTGGCGCGCACGGTGGAAGTGGGCGCGCGCGGCCGGGTGGGCGGCCATGTCAGCTGGAACGCGGCGCTCTATCGCACCGGGCTGACGAACGACATCCAGTTCATCTACGACACGTCTGGCCTTGGCTATTTCGCCAATGTCGGCCGCACGGAGCGCCGCGGGCTGGAGCTGGGCCTGGCGGCAGACTGGGCGCGGCTGCACCTGTCGGCCAGCTATGGCCATGTGGTGGCGACATATCGCTCCACCTTCACCGATGCCAGCGGCGATACGGTGCAGGCCGGCAACCACATCCCCGGCATCCCGGCCGACAGTTTCAAGCTGCGCGCCGTTTATGCGCCGACCAAGGCGCTGGCGCTGGGGGTCAATCTCATCGCCGTCTCCAGCCAGTGGGCCCATGGGGATGAGGCGAACCTTTATGGCGCGGTGCCCGGCTATGCGCTGGTGAATGCCGATCTGCATGTAGTGCCGCGCCCCGGCTGGGAGCTGTTTGCCAACATCACCAACCTCTTCAACCGCCACTATGCCACCTATGGCGTGATGGGCACCAACATCTACACCGGCAATGACGAGCAGTTCCGCACGCCGGCACAGGGCCGGGCGTTTGTGGCTGG
>DASRYE010000301.1:0-16662 GCA_035653915.1 Novosphingobium sp.
CAGCCTGCCGCAGTGCCTTCCCCGCCGCCGCATCGCGACGTGCCGGCCAACCCGCCGCCCAAGCCGGCCCCGCCTGCGCAGAATGCCGCGCAGAAAACCGGGGAAAAGCCCGCGCAGGGCACGCTGGTGGTGCAAGTGGGCGCCTTTTCCACCGAAGCCCATGCCAGGGCCGCTGCCCGGCCGATTTCCGGCAGTGTCAGCGCCTCGGGCAAGTTCTGGCGGGTGCGCATGGGGCCGTTTGCCACGCGCGGCGAGGCCGAGGCGGCTCTGGGCAAGGCCCGGGCGGCGGGGTATAGCGAAGCTCGAATCCAGCGCGTCGATTGAGCCTGCGGGCGCCCCGCCGGTGCGCGCAGGGGGCAAGGCTGGCAAATGGTGTGCGGTTGAAACAGAGCTTCAAGGCGAAAATGATGTTTGGCGCGGTGCCGGTGGCGGCGCTGGCCAGCCTGGCGATCAGCCACGCCAGCAACCATGCCGTGCCCGCTGCCAGCCCGCCGGCCGCTGCCCCTTCGCCAGTTCCTGCGGCGCCTGTGGCCATTGCCGTCGACGGCACCGCGCTGCCCCCTCCACATGAGGTGGAGGCAGCGCCGATTGCCATGCTGGTCGATCTCAATTCCGGCCGCACGCTTTATGCCAAGAACGAGGCCGAGGCGTTCCCGCCGGCCTCTGTCACCAAGACGATGACGGCCTTTGTCGCCTTTGAACTGCTGGCCGAGGGGCGGCTGAAGGCAGACCAGCATTTCACCGTGTCTGACGCGGCGTGGAAGGAATGGCACGCCAAGGGCAGCCGCATGTTCATTCCCTATCGCGCCAGCGTGTCGGTGGATGATCTGTTGATGGGCATCATGAATGTCTCGGCCAATGATGGCTGCATCGTGCTGGCCGAGGGCGTGGCGGGCAGCGTGCCGGGCTGGGTGGCGATGATGAACGATGCCGCCCGGCGCCTGGGCATGAGCGGCAGCCATTTCGGCACTCCCAACGGCTGGATGGACAAGGGCGTGACGCATTACACCGCGCGCGATCTCGTCAAGCTGGCCGATGCGATGATCACGCGCTATCCGGCCTATTTCCGCCGCTACGTGGGCCATGCCGAATTCAGCTGGAACGGTATTACCCAGCGCAACCACGATCCCATTCTGGGCGTGGTGCCGGGCGCTGATGGCATCAAGACAGGTTTCACCGGCGAGGCGCATTACACCTATCTCGGCACGGCCGAGCGGGGCGGGCGGCGGCTGGTGATGGTGCTGGCCGGCGTGCCCACTCCGCGAGAGCGGGAGAAGGCCGCCAAGGCGCTGATGGAATGGGGCTTTTCCGCCTGGGATGGGGCGCCGCTGGTGGCTGCTGGCAAGGTGATTGCGCGGGCCGAGGTGCAGGGGGGCACGGCGCCGGCCGTCGATCTGGTGGCGCCGCGGGCCTATGCCGCCAGCCTGCCGCATGGCGATCATGCGCCGGTGTCGATGCGGGTGATCTACACAGGGCCGCTGCAGGCGCCGATCGCCAGGGGCGCGCAGGTGGCGCAGCTGGCCATCCGCGTGGGCGCTGGGCCAGAGGCGCATCTGCCGCTGGTGGCCGGTGCCGATGTGCCGGCGGGCAGCGCGGTGGACCGGCTTGCGGCCGGCTTTGCGCGGTTGTGGCCGGGATCGGGCAAGCGCTCGTGACGGCGGGCGGGCTGTTCATCGCGCTGGAAGGGGGCGAGGGGGCGGGCAAATCCACCCAGGGGCGCTTGCTGGCCGAGGCCCTGCGCGCGCGCGGCGCCGAAGTGGTGTTGACGCGTGAGCCCGGCGGCACTGCCGGCGCTGAGGCGATCCGCGCGCTGCTGCTGGATGCGGGCGGCGCCGGCTGGGGCGCCAGGGCCGAGGCGCTGCTGTTTGCCGCAGCGCGCGCCGATCATGTGGCGCGGCTGATCCGCCCGGTGCTGGCGCGCGGCGGCGTGGTCATTTGCGACAGGTTTCTCGATTCGAGCCGGGCCTATCAGGGCGGCGGCGGCGGGCTGGAGGATGCCGACATCCGCGCGCTGCATGCGATTGGCAGCGAGGGGCTGCTGCCCGATATCACCCTGCTGGTGGAAGTGCCGCCGGCGGTGGCGGCAGCGCGCCTGGCCGGGCGGGCCGCCGCCACTGCTGCCGGGCCAGACCGGATCGAGCAGCAGGGCGAGGCCTATCACGCCCGCGTGGCCGCCGCTTTCGCCCGCTTTGCGGCAGAAGAGCCCGCCCGCTTTGCCCGGATCGATGGCACGGGCGATGCGCAGGCGGTGCATGCCCGGGTGCTGGCGGCGCTGGCGCCTTTGCTGGGCGCTGCGGCATGAGCGAGCTGGCCTGGCAGGGGCATGAAGCGGCCTGGCGCGAATGGCGCGCGGCGCTGGCCTCGCCCCGGCTGCATCATGGCTGGCTGCTGGCCGGGCCCCAGGGGCTGGGCAAGGGCCATTTCGCCCGCGTGGCCGCCGCCGCGCTGGTGGCTGAGGAAGGCGTGCCCCAGCCGCCGCTGGAAGCCCACCCCGATATCCTCATCCCCGAACACCCGCCAGCCACGCGCGAGGATGAGAAGAAGCGCGAGGAGGGCCTGCCCTATGCCAAGAAGCGCGCCATTCCGGTGGACGAGATCCGCCGCCTGCAACACCGGCTGATTACCCGGCCAACGCTGGGCAGCCGCCGGGTGGTGATCCTCGATCCGGCTGACGATCTGGAGACGGCGGCGGCCAACGCCTTGCTGAAAAGCCTGGAGGAGCCGCCCGCCGGCACCTATTTCCTGCTGGTGACGCATCGGCCCGGGCGGCTGTTGCCCACGGTGCGTTCGCGCTGCCGGGTGCTGCGTTTTGCCCCGCTTGGCGATGCGGCGGTGGCGGCCATTCTGGCCGGCGCGGTGCCGGGGGCCGATGGCGCCACGCGGGCGGCGGCCGTGGCGGCGGCGAAGGGATCGCCGGGCGCGGCGCTGTCCTATGTGGAGAGCGGGCTGGGGGCGGCCCATGGGCTGATGCGCGCCATGCTGGCCGAGGGCGATGCCGATCTGTCGCGCCGGGGGGCGCTGGCGCAGGAATTGGGCGCGCGGCCGGCCCGCGAGGTGATGCAGGCAACGCTGGACCTGGCCCGCGCGGTGCTGGCCGGGGCCCTGCGCGATGCGCCAAAGCCCGCCCAGGCCCGCATCATCGATGCCCATGGCGCGCTGGTGCGCCTGGCCGCCGAGGCGCCGACGCATAATTACGATCCGGGCCTTCTCGCCATGGCAATTGGCGCCTTGCTGGCAGGCTGCGCCATGCCTAAGACGGCTCGCTGACAGTTTCCCGCAAAGGTTTAAGGGGCCCCATGGCCGAGCCATTCTATATTACCACCGCCATCGCCTATCCCAACGGGCGCCCGCACATCGGCCACGCCTATGAGGCGATTGCCGCCGATGTGATCGCCCGCTTCCAGCGCGCTGCGGGCCGCGACGTGCGTTTCCAGACCGGCACTGACGAGCATGGGCTGAAAATGGCCCAGAAGGCGCGCGAGCTGGGCATCACCCCGCGCGCCCTGTGCGACGAGATGTCGGGCCATTTCCGCGCCATGTGCGATGCGCTGAACATCAGCTACGATGTCTTCCAGCGCACTACCGACCCGGCCCATTATGCCGCCAGCCAGGCGCTGTGGCAGCGCATGGCGGCCAAGGGCGATCTGGAACTGGGCCGCTATGAAGGCTGGTATTCGGTGCGCGACGAGGCGTTCTACGACGAGAGTGAGCTGGTGGCGGGCGAGGGCGGCGAGAAGCTTTCCCCCCAGGGCACGCCGGTGGAATGGACGGTGGAGGAAAGCTGGTTCTTCCGGCTCGATCGCTATCAGCAAAAGCTGCTCGATCTTTATGCCGCCCACCCCGAATTCATCCAGCCGGAAAGCCGCCGCAACGAGGTGATGCGCTTTGTGGAAGGCGGGCTGAACCGGCTGTCGGTCAGCCGCACCAGCTTCGATTGGGGCGTGCCGGTGCCCGATGCGCCGGGCCATGTCATGTATGTGTGGGTGGATGCGCTGACCAATTATCTGACCGGGCTTGGCTTTCCGGCCGAAACGGCGGAGATGGGCAAGTGGTGGCCGGCCGATATCCACCTGATCGGCAAGGATATTGTGCGCTTCCACACGGTCTATTGGCCGGCCTTCCTGATGAGCGCGGATCTGCCCCTGCCGCGCCAGGTGTTTGGCCATGGCTTCCTGCTGCACCGCGGCGAGAAGATGTCGAAGAGCCTGGGCAATGTCGTCGATCCGCTGGAGCTGGCCGAGCGGTTCGGGGTGGATGCCTTGCGCTATTTCCTCATGCGCGAGGTCAGCTTCGGCAATGATGGCAGCTATTCGGCCGAGGCGATCGTTACGCGCTGCAATGCCGAACTGGCCAACAGTTTTGGCAATCTGGCGCAGCGCAGCCTGTCGATGGTGTTCAAGAATTTGGCCGGCGCGCTGCAGGCGGGCCTGCCTGAAACCGAGGCCGATGCCATCTTGCGGGCCACCGTGGGCAGCGAGATCGCCGAGATGCGCGCCCGCTTTGCCGCGCTCGATTTTTCTGCCGGGCTGGATGCGTGGATGCGTGCGGTGTTCGCCTGCAACGCCTATGTGGACGAGCAGGCGCCCTGGGCCCTGCGCAAGACCGACCCGGCGCGCATGGCGGCGGTGCTGATGGTGCTGTTGCAGGTGGTGCGCGATCTGGCGATTGCCGTGCGGCCGGTGGTGCCCACCGCGATCGACCGCCTGCTTGATCAGCTGGGCGTGGCGGCCGATGCGCGCGATTATGCCGCGCTCGATCAGGCCGGCTGGTTTGCCGATCTGGCCGCCAGCGGCTTTGCCATCAGCCAGCCCAGCGGCGTGTTCCCGCGCCTCGAACTGCCGGCGGACGGCGAATGACGCTGATCGATTCCCACTGCCACCTCAATTACAAGGGGCTGGTGGAAAGCCAGGACGAGGTGCTGGCGCGCGCGCGCGCAGCCGGCATTTCGGGCTTTCTCAACATCTCCACCCGCCAGCGCGAATGGGCCGAGGTGATCGCCACGGCCGAGCGCCATCAGGATGTGTGGGCCACGGTGGGCATCCATCCGCATGAGGCCGACGAGCATGCCGATCTGGGCGAGGGGGCCCTGCTGGAGGCGACCCATCACCCCCGGGTGATCGGCATTGGCGAGACCGGGCTGGATTATTACTACGACCATTCCGACCGGGCGGTGCAGCAGGCGTTGTTCCGCACCCATATCGCCGTGGCGCGGCAGACTGGCCTGCCGCTGATCATCCATACCCGCGATGCCGAGGAAGACACCGCGCGCATTCTGGCGGAAGAGACGCAGGTGGGGGCTTTCCCCGCGCTGATCCACTGTTTCACCGCTTCAGCCGATTTTGCCGAAAAGGTGCTGGCGCTAGGCCTCTATATCTCGCTGTCGGGCATCGTCACGTTCAGGAATGCGGCTGCCCTGCAGGAGGTCGCCCGCACCGTGCCGGCAGAACGGCTGCTGGTGGAGACGGACAGCCCGTTTCTGGCCCCCGTGCCCCATCGCGGCAAGGTGTGCGAGCCGGCCTTCACGGCCGATACGGCGCGCTTTGTGGCGGATTTGCGCGGGGTGGGCGTGGCAGAGCTGGGCGCGTTGACCAGCGCCAATTTCTTCCGCCTGTTTGCAAAGGCGGCGGCATGAAGGTGGTGCTTCTGGGCAGCGGCACCTCTACCGGCGTGCCGCGCGTGGGCGGCGAACATGGCGCCGATTGGGGCGATTGCGATCCGGCCGAGCCGCGCAACCGGCGCACCCGCGCCTCGCTGCTGGTGGAAAGCGAGGCGGGCAGCCGGCTGCTGGTGGACACCAGCACGGACCTACGCCAGCAATTGCTGGCCAACGATATCCACCGGCTCGACGCGGTGTTCTGGACGCATGACCATGCCGACCATTGCCACGGCATCGATGATCTGCGCCCGCTGCGTTATGGCCGCGGCGGCCCGATGGCCGGCTATGGCAGCGAGGAGACGGTGCGGCGGCTGCGGGCGCGCTTTGGCTATGTGTTTGCCGGCCAGCACGGCTATCACACGATCGTGCAGATCGACACGCTGGACCGGTTGCGCATGTGCGCCGGCTTTGGTGTGGGCTGGTGCCAGATGCCGCATGGGCCGGCGCAAAGCACTGGCTATCGCTTTGAGACAGACGGCAAGGCGCTGGGCTATGCCACGGATTTCAGCGCGATCACGGCCGAGATGGTGGCGCTGTTTGTCGGGGTGGATCTGCTGGTGGTGGATTGCCTGCGCCGCGAACCGCATCCGACCCATGCCCATCTGGCGATGTCGCTGGAGCTGGCGCAGGCCTGCGGTGCTGGCCGCGCGGTGCTGATGCATCTCGACAAGAGCATGGATTATCGCACGCTGAGCGAGGAAGTGCCGGCGCATGTGACAGTGGGCTATGATGGCATGGTGGTGACTGTCTGATCCTCATACCCTGATCCACACGCCGCCCTGCATTTAACATAATAAATATTATCGAACTTACATTGGAGGTTCGCCATGACGGATATTCAGTTCCCCGCACAGGCCGCTTTGGCCCGTCTGCTGGCGATCATGGCGCGGCTGCGTGATCCGGTGGCGGGCTGCGAATGGGATGTGGCGCAAAATTTCGCCACCATCGCGCCCTACACGATCGAGGAAGCCTATGAGGTGGCCGAAGCCATCGCGCAGGACGACATGCCGAGCCTGCGCGAGGAACTGGGCGACCTGCTGCTGCAGGTGGTGTTCCATGCCCGCATGGCCGAGGAAGCCGGCCACTTCGCCTTTGCCGAGGTCGCCGATGCGATCAGCGACAAGATGGTGGCGCGCCACCCCCATGTGTTTGCCGAGGAAGCTGCCGGCGCGCGCAGCCGCGAGGCCCGCTGGGAAGCGCTGAAGGCGGAGGAACGCGCCGCCAAGGGCGCCGCCAGCGCGCTGGATGGCGTGGCGCTGGCGCTGCCGGCACTGATGCGGGCGGAAAAGCTGCAGAAGCGCGCCGCGCGCGTCGGTTTTGACTGGCCCGATACGCAAGGCCCCGCCGCCAAAGTGGTCGAGGAAATGGCCGAGCTGGCAGAAGCGCAAGGCGATGCCCACCGCGCCGAGGAAGCCGGCGACCTGCTGTTTGCCGCGGTGAACCTGGTGCGCGCCCATGGCGTGCCGGCGGAAGAGGCGCTGCGGGCCGCCAACGCCAAGTTCGAGCGCCGCTTCCGCGCGATGGAAGCGCTGGCCGAGGCGGAAGGGCGCGATTTCGCCGCCCTGTCGCTGGAGGCGCAGGAAGCCCTATGGCAGGTGGTGAAAACGCGCGAGGGGTAATCCCTCCGCGCGTTTAAATCCTTGAAAAGCGACCAAACTCGCGCGGTGTCAACCGCACGCACAGGGCATGGGCAGGCTCGCCGTCCAGCTCGGTCACTTCATCTGTCAGCACTTCGCCATGGGCATAAAGCCAGGCGATCCGAGCCCCCTCGCCCACCGGCAGCACAATGCGGTGCTCGCGCGCGTCGCCGGTCAACAGGCGGTTGGCTGCGGCCAAGAGATCGTCACACCCCGCCCCGGTCAACGCCGAGAGCGGCACGATTGCCTCGGCATCGGCGGATTCCCCCTGCGCCTGGCGCAGCAGGTCTGCGGCGTGATCCGGCTCCAGCAGATCCCATTTGTTCCACACCTCGATGATCGGCACCGAGGGCGCGCGCGTGCCTTCTTCCAGCAGGCCCAGGTCTTCCAGCACGGAAAGCACCTGTTCCTTCTGGGCCAGCGTGTCCGGGTTGGCGATATCGCGCACATGGATGACGATATCGGCCGCCGTCACTTCCTCCAGCGTGGCGCGGAAAGCGGCCACCAGCTGCGTCGGCAGGTCGGAGATGAAGCCCACCGTGTCGGAGAGGATCGCCTTGTCCACCCCCGGCAGGCGGATGGCCCGCATGGTGGGATCAAGCGTGGCGAAGAGGAGATCCTGCGCCATCACTTCAGCGCCGGTCAACCGATTGAACAGCGTGGATTTTCCGGCATTGGTATAGCCCACCAGCGCCAGCACCGGCCAGGGCGCCTTGCCGCGCCGCTCGCGGTGCAGGCCGCGGGTGCGGCGCACCTGCTCCAGCTCGCGGCGGATGCGGGCCATGCGGTCGCGGATCATCCGGCGGTCCGCCTCGATCTGCGTTTCGCCCGGGCCGCCCAGGAAGCCGAAGCCGCCACGCTGGCGTTCCAGGTGGGTCCAGCTGCGCACAAGGCGGCCGGCCTGGTAATCCAGATGCGCCAGTTCCACCTGCAGGCGGCCTTCGGCGGTGGCGGCGCGCTCGCCGAAGATCTCGAGGATCAACCCGGTGCGGTCGATCACCTTGCGCTTCAGCTTTTCTTCCAGATTGCGCTGCTGCACGGCCGACAGCGCACCATCGACGATGATGAGATCCGCCTCGTGCAGATTGCACTGGATGCCGATATTCTCGATCTGGCCCTCGCCGAACAGCGTGCCCGGCCGCGCCTCGCGGATCGGCATGGCAATGGCATCGGCAATGACAAGGCCGATGGCCAGCGCCAACCCCCTCGCCTCTTCCAGACGCGCGGCGAGATCTGTGGCGGCAGGCCGCCTGTGGAAATCGGGGCAGATGATGAGGGCGCGCGCACCGCGCGCCACCTCACCCTGCTCTTCGTCGAAAAAGGTCAGGCGGAAGCGTCCTCTTCGCCGTCCCAGTCACCGGTCAGGTCCACCGGGGTCACGGGCTGGATGGTGGAGACGGCATGCTTGTAGGCCAGCTGCACATAGCCTTCGCGTTCCAGTAGCATGCAGAACAGATCATAGGCGGCCACGCGCCCCTGCAGCATCACGCCGTTCACCAGGAACATGGTGACCTGCACGGCGGCGGCGCGGATGCTGGAAAGGAACACATCCTGCAGCAGGCGGGCCTTCTTGGCGCCTTCCGCGCCATTGCCGAACAGACGCGTGTCGATCGGCAGGCTGGGCATGATGGTGGAGACAGCATGCTTGTAAACCAGCTGCGACTGGCCATCGCGGCGCAGCAGGATCGAGAAATTGTCGAACCAGGTGACGATGCCCTGCAGCTTCACGCCCTTCACCAGGAACATGGTCACCGGCGTCTTGTTCTTGCGCAGGTGGTTCAGGAACTGGTCCTGCAGGTTCTGGCTGCCCTTGGCGGCACTGGCCGGGGCGGCGATGGTGTCTGCGGGCACGGCATCGGCCTTGGTGCTGCTGCGCGGCGCGCGGGCGCGCGGGGCCGGCGCGGGCTCGGCGTCAGCAGCAAGGGTTTCGGTGGCTTCGGTGGCGGCCTCGGCCTCTTCGGCCAAGGGCTCTGCCGCCGGCTTCAGCTTGGGCCGTGCGGAAAGGGTACGTCCGGTCATTGACTGCTCCTGTTGTTGGCGGCCGCATTTACGGTCCGCGATCTGGGTGGCGATTCACCACCCGAACCGATGTTCCCCATTTAGCCATTCGCAATCGCAGCGTAAATGGTGAAATCGATAACAATCCCCTTTCGGGGCAATTCAGCCCTCCTCGCCTTCCTCGTCCTCGCGCCGGTCCACCATGCCCAAAAGCTTCAGCTTGCGGTGCAGGGCGGATCGCTCCATGCCGATAAAACTGGCTGTTTTCGAGATGTTGCCGGAAAAGCGGCGGATCTGCACACGCAGATATTCGCGCTCGAAATTCTCCCGCGCCTCGCGCAGCGGCACCCCCATCAGCGCCGACATGCCGCTATCGCCCGGCAGCCGGCCGTGGACGATCTCGCCGGGCAGCATGTCGGGTTCGATGCGGCCCAGCCTTTCGCGCGGGGCCAAAATCACCGTGCGCTCCACCACATTGCGCAGCTGGCGCACATTGCCGGGCCATTCATAGGCCTGCAGCGCGGCCATCGCCTCCATGCCGATTTCCGGCGGCGGCAGGCCCTGGTCATTGGCATAGCGGGCGAAGAAATGGGCCACCAGCGCGGGGATATCGTCGCGCCGCTCGGCCAGCGGGGGCACGCTGACGGGCACCACATTCAGCCGGTAGAACAGGTCCTCGCGGAAGCGCCGCTCGGCAATTTCCTTCTCGAGGTTGCGGCTGGTGGAGGAGACGACGCGCACATCCACGCGGATCTGCCGGTGCCCGCCCACGCGCACGAAGCTCTGCTCGGTCAGCACGCGCAGGATGCGGGCCTGGGTGGAGAGCGGCATATCGCCCACCTCGTCGAGATAAAGCGTGCCGCCATCGGCCATTTCCAGAAGGCCGGCACGGATCAGCTGGCCATCCTGCTCCTCGCCAAACAGCTCCTCCTCGAAGCGTTCCGGCGTGATGCGGGCGGAATTGACGCTGACAAAGGCGTTGCCGGCCCGGGGGCTCCAGCTGTGCAGCAGCCGCGCGGCCACTTCCTTGCCCACGCCCGATGGGCCCGAAATCAAGAGCCGGCTGCCGGTGTTGGCCACCCGCTTCAGCGTGGCGCGCACATGGTTGATGGCGCTGGAGGAGCCGGTGAATTCCTGGCTGGAAATAGTGTCGTGCCGCAGGCGGGCGTTCTCGCGGCGCAGGCGCTCGGTCTCGGTGGCGCGGCCGACGAGGTGGAGCAGCCGCTCGGTCTCGAAGGGCTTCTCGATGAAATCCACCGCGCCCCGGCCGATTGCCGCCACCGCCGTATCGATATTGCCATGGCCGGAAAAGATGATCACCGGCAGGTCCGGCTCGCGCTGCTTGATCTGGTCGAGCACTTCCAGCCCGTCCATCGGGCTGCCATGCAGCCACACATCCAGCAGCACCAGGCTGGGCCGGCGCTGGTCGATCGCTTCCAGCGCGGCGGTGCTGTCGCCAGCGGTGCGCGTGTCATAGCCTTCGTCGCTCAACACCCCGGCCACCAGCTCGCGGATGTCGCGTTCGTCATCAACAATGAGGATATCGAGAGCCATCGAACCAGCCTACTCCATGTCTCCAGCGGCCAGTGGCCTATTGCGCGGCTTGCGCATCGTTGAGGGCATCTGCCGCGCCAGGCGCGGGCTTGGCCAACGGATCGCGGGCAAAGCGCAGGGAAACCTGCGTGCCGCCATCGGGAGCGGAGGCGAAGATCATCTCGCCGCCATGCTCCTCGACGATTTTCTTGACGATGGCGAGGCCAAGGCCGGTGCCCTTCTCGCGCGTCGTCACATAAGGCTCGACGATCCGCTCGCGGTCCTGCGGCAGGCCGATGCCATTGTCGATCACCATCACCAGCACGCTGTCGGCCGTGCCGGAAAGCTCCAGCCGGATGCGGCCGCGATAATCGGCATCGGCCGATTTGGCCCGCGCTTCCACCGCTTCCGTGGCGTTTTTCAGCACGTTGGTCATCGCCTGGCCAAACTGGTGGCGATCGCAGGCGATCAGCCCGGCCTCGCCCAGCGCGGCAAAGCTGAAGCTGATGTCGGGCCGCGCCACTTCCTGCAGGAACAGCGCCTGGCGAGCCAGATCCGCCGGATCCTCGCCGCGGAACACCGGCTTTGGCAGGCGCGCGAAGGAGGAGAATTCATCCACCATCTTGCGCAGGTCGCCCACCTGCCGGATGATCGTCGCGGTCAGCTCCTCGAACAGTTCCGGATCGAGCAGGATCTGCTTGCGATAGCGGCGCGAAAGCCGCTCGGTCGCCAGCTGGATGGGGGTCAGCGGGTTCTTGATCTCATGGGCGATGCGGCGGGCCACATCGCTCCACGCCGCCTGCCGCTGGTCGAGCAGCTGGCGGGTGATATCCTCGAAGGTGATCACATGGCCGCCGCGATTGTCGGTCACCTTCACCGCCAGCGTCAGCAGTTCGCCGCCCTTGCCATGCTGCACGATCGCCTCGGAAACATGCGCCCTGCCCTGCCCGCCGCTGCCCTCATGGCCGGCAAGCGCGGCCAGCTGCGGTGCCAGTTCAACCAGCGGGTGGCCGATGGGCGGCGCCAGCTGCGCCTCCTGCGGATCGAGCAGCAGCTTTTGCGCCGAGGAATTCATCAGCCGGATGGCCCCTTCCTCGTCGAGCGAGATGATCCCCGCCGTCACCGATTCGAGCACCGCCTCGATGAAGGCGCGGCGCTCATCCAGCTGCTGGTTGGCGCGCAGCACGGCCGCCGTCTGCCGCTCGATCTGGCTGGCCATGCGGTTGAAGGCGCGCGTCACCAGGCCAATCTCGTCGAAGCCCACGCGCCCGCCCACCCGCAAGGTGTAATTGCCGCTGCCCACCTGCCTGGCCGCGATCGCCAGATCATAGAGCGGCTGCACCTGCTTGTCGGCAAAGCGCAGGCCAAACCACACCGCCAGCCCCACCAGCGCCAGCGAGGCAATGAACAGCGCCACGTTGAAGCGCAGTTGCAGCAGCCGCGCGCGCTGGGTCAGCACCTGATAGGCGCGCACGATATTGTCGGCCCGCTTGCCCTGGCTGATGGCCAGAAGATCTGATTTGCGGGCGGCGTAGAGATAAATACCGGCGCGCCGGTCGATCGGCGTCATCGCCTCGATGCGATCGGCCGTGGCGTTGACGATGATCGGCTCGCCGGCATCGATCCGGCGCAGCTCGGCCTCGGTCACCCAATCGCGGGGGCGGCCCGAGGGATCGACATAGGCGGCGGTGTTGAGCTGGCCATTGGGCCCCTTCTGCAGGATCGCCACGTCGTCCAGCTTGCGCTGCACTACCTGATAGAAGAAGCCCTCGCGAAATTCCGGGCTCACCAGGCTGACCCGGCTCAGCGCATCGCGCACGTCATAGGCCATCGCCACCGTGTTGTCCGACACGTCGCGCTGGGTCTGCTCGTAATAGCCGCGGGCCAGCTTGTTGGCGTTTTCCAGCAGCCCGCGCGAATTGTCGGAAAACCAGAATTCCACGCCCGACTGGAACAGCCAGGAAGCGAAAATCGCCACCAGCAGCGTCGGCAAAGCGGCGATCACCGAGAACAGGAACACCAGCTGCACATGCAGCCGCCCCTTGCCGCCAAAACGCGCCCGCGCCCGGTTCAGCGCCATGTGCCGGCCGATCAGCATCAGGATCGCCATGCCCGGCACCAGCGTGCCCACCAGCAGCGTGGCCGTGAGGCCAGAGGGCAGCAGCTCGCCGCGGGCATCCTGATCGGCCAGCGCCCGCCACGACATCAGCGTGGCGGCCAGGAAGGCCACCACCGAGATCACTTCCAGCCAGCGGAAGATGCCATCGCGCCGCAGCATCAGCTGCAGCCGGCGCCACCAGCGGGGTGGCCGGCGCGGAACAAGGGGCGGCGCGGTGTTCATGGTTGCCTGATTACAACGCTAGTGTTGCGTTTTTGCAAGAGCGAATTTGTCCCCCCTGCCCTTTGCGTGGCCAGCTATCCGTCGCGCCGCAGGAAACTGTCGGGGTCGATCGCCAGATCGTTCAGCCGCTTGCGCAAGGTGTTGCGGTTGATGCCCAGCACCTGCGCGGCGCGCAGCTGGTTGCCGCCGGTCTGCCGCAGGATGCCGGTGAACAGCGGCCGCTCGAAAGCGGCCAGCGCCGTGTCATAGACCAGGCCCTGGGGCGGGCGGGTCTCGTCCAGCCAGTGCGCCACCGCTTCCTCCAGCCCCACAGGGCCGGGCGCGGGCGCTTCTGCGCGGGCGTTCTGCTCCAGCATCGGCAGCAGGCTGGCCTCATCCACCAGATCCTCACGCGCCAGCAGCGCTACGCGATAGATGAAATTGCGCAATTCGCGCACATTGCCGTGCCAGGGCTGACGCTGCAGCAGCCGCGCCGCATCGGCCGAAAGATGCCGGCGCGGCAGGCCTTCCTGCGCCGCCAGGGCCAGGAAATGCCGGGCCAGTGCCTCGATATCGTCGGCCCGGGCGCGCAAGGGCGGCAGGTTGATGGGCACCACATTGATGCGGTAGTAAAGATCCTCGCGGAACTGGCCGGCGGCGATCATCGGCACCAGATCCTTGTTGGTGGCAGCGATAATGCGGGCATCGATGCGCACTTCCTCGCGCCCTCCCACCCGGCGGATGCTGCCCGATTGCAGCGCGCGCAGCAGGCGGGTCTGGGCCTGCATCGGCATGTCGCCGATTTCGTCGAGGAAGAGCGTGCCGCCGGCGGCCTGCTCGAACTTGCCGATATGGCGGGCGACGGCGCCGGTGAAGGCGCCCTTCTCATGGCCAAACAGCTCGCTCTCGATCAGCTCGGCCGGGATGGCGGCGGTGTTCACCGCCACGAAGGGCCCCTCGCGCCGGTGGCCCAGCTTGTGGATGGCCTCGGCCACCAGTTCCTTGCCGGTGCCCGATTCGCCCAGGATCAGCACGGTGAGGTCGTTCTTCAGCACCCGCGTGATCATGCGGTAAACCGCCTGCATCGAGGCGCTGCGCCCCACCAGCGGCAGCCCTTGCGCCTCGGTGTCGGCCTCCACCTCGCCGGGGGCCCGGCCGGCAGAGCCGGTGGCCTGGCGCACGGTGCGCACCAGCTCGTCGATGTCGAACGGCTTGGGGAAATATTCGAAGGCGCCGCCATCGGTGGCGCGCACCGCCGTATCCAGCGTGTTCTGCGCCGACAGCACGATCACCGGCATATGCGGGCGCAGGCTGCGCGCCAGCGCCAGCGTTTCCAGCCCGTCGCCATCGGTCAGCATCACATCTGTCACCAGCGCGGCATAGGCGTGCAGGCTCAGCAGCCGGTCGCGCTCGGCCACGCTGTCGCAGCGGGCCACTTCATAGCCTTCCGCCTCCAGCGCGGCGGTGATCACGATGGCGATGGATTCATCATCCTCCACCAGAAGCACGGTCATCATCTGTCCTTTGTTCTCAGCCCGCCAACTGGGCCTGTTTGCGCGACCGCCCCGGGGCCACCGGCAGGTGCAGGCGGAAATGGGTCCAGCCGCCGCGCTCGTCGCGGTCGTGGGTGATGCGCCCGTTCATGTCGCGCACCAGCTTGCGCACCAGCGCCAGCCCCAGCCCCTGCCCGGATTTCTTGGTGGAGACGAAAGGCTCGAAGATATGGTCGCGCATGTGGGGGGCAATGCCGGGGCCATTATCGCTGATGCGCACCTCGATCGGCAGGCGCACGGCCTGGCGCCCGCCGGTGGCCAGCAACTGCAGGCCCGAGACAAAGCGCGTGCGCACCACCAGCCGGGGATCGGGCTGATCGGCGCAGGCATCGCGGCCATTGGCCAGCAGGTTGATCAGCACCTGGGTCAACGCATGGGCATTGCCCAGCACCGGCGGCAGCGAGGGGTCGAACTCTTCCTCGATGCGCGGCGCGCGGCCGCTGGCGGTGAGGATGGCGCTGGCCCGGCGGATCACCTCATGCAGGTTGCACGGCTCCACCGGCTCCACCGTGCGGCGCGAGAGCGTCTGCATCTGGTCGATCAGCTTGGCGATGCGGTCCACTTCCTCGGCGATCAGCGTGGTCAGCGCGCGGTCGTGGCCATCCACCTTGCGGGCCAGCAATTGCGCCGCGCCCTTGATGCCGGCCAGCGGGTTCTTGATCTCATGCGCCAGGATCTCGGGCGCGCGCACCATGCCTTCCTCGCTGCCCACGGTGTTCTCGCCCAATGCCTCGGTCGCGGCGCTGTCGTGCAGGGTCAGCACCTGCCAGCCCTCGGCATCGGCGATGGGGGCCACGGTCACATCCAGCCGGCGGCTGTCCTTGCCCTTCACCACCACATCGATCTGGCGGGCCGAGAGCGGCGCATCGGCGCGGTGCAGGCGCTCGGTCAGCAGGGGCTCGCCGAAAGAGAGCACATCGCCCAGCGCCCTGCCCTGCAGCCGGCGGAAGCTCTGGCTGAGGAACTGTTCGGCCGCCGGATTGGCCGCGGCAATGCGCAGATCCGGCCCCAGGGTGATGACCGCCAGCGGCAGGCAGGCCAGCTGGCGGCGGGCATCGGGCAGCTCTGCGCGGGCGCGGGCCGGCGGGGCTGCCGCCTCGCTCACGCCGCGCGGGCTTTCAGGAAGGGGCGGTAGAACTCGGCAAGCGTGGCCTTCACCTCGGCCGGATCGTCCATGAAGTTCACCTTGTTGCGCAGGTCTGCCGCGCCGGGGATGCCCTTGATGTACCAGCCCAGATGCTTGCGCGAGAGGTTCACTCCGGCGCGGATGTCGTAAAGCGCGAGGATATCCTCGTAATGCTCCATCATCGTGGCGAATTGTTCGTCGAGCGTGGGATCATCGAGCAGCACGCCGGTCTTCAGCCAGTGCATCACCTGGCCCAGCAGCCACGGCCGGCCATAGGCCCCGCGCCCGATCATCACCCCGTCGGCGCCCGATTGCGCCATGGCCTGGGCCACATCGGCCACATTGCAGATATCGCCGTTGACGATGACCGGCACCTGCACCGCTTCCTTCACCCGGCGCACAAACGCCCAGTCGGCCGTGCCCTTGTACATCTGGTTGCGGGTGCGGCCGTGCACGGTGATCATCCGCGCGCCCAGATCCTCGGCAATGCGGGCCAGTTCCGGGGCGTTCAGGCTGTCGTGGCACCAGCCCATGCGCATCTTCACGGTCACCGGCACCTTCACCGCCTTCACCGTCGCCGCGATCAGCCGGGCGGCCAGCGGCAGGTCGCGCATCAGCGCAGAGCCAGCCTCGCCGTTCACCACCTTGCGCACCGGGCAGCCCATGTTGATGTCGATGATCGCCGCGCCCTTGTCTTCAGACAGCTTGGCCGCTTCCGCCATCTGTTCCGGCTCGCAGCCCACCAGCTGCATCGACACCGGCTCCTCGGCCGGATCCCACGCCGCCTTCTGGATCGACTGGCGCGTCTCGCGGATGGCGGCCGGGCTGGCGATCATCTC
>DASRYE010000302.1:0-6568 GCA_035653915.1 Novosphingobium sp.
CGGCGCAGGTTAGCGGATAAGGCCCAAGGGGCGGGGCACCAGCGCGGCGCCCCGCCCCCTGTTCAGGGTTCAGCCGGCCTTGGCGGCGGGCACGTTCACGCCGTGGTTCATCAGGAAGCGGCGGATGTTGCGGGCGGCCTGGCGCAGGCGCTGCTCGTTTTCCACCATGGCGATGCGCACGAAGCCCTCGCCATCCTCGCCATAGCCAACGCCCGGCGCCACGGCCACTTCGGCCTCGGTCAGCAGCCGCTTGGAAAATTCCAGGCTGCCCATCGAGGCCAGCGCCGGCGGCAGCGGCGCCCAGGCAAACATGCTGGCCTTGGGGCTGGGGATATCCCAGCCGGCGCGGCCGAAGGCTTCCACCATCACGTCGCGGCGCTTCTGGTAGAGCTGGCGGTTGGCCTCGACGATATCCTGCGGGCCGTTGAGCGCGGCGCAAGCCGCCGCCTGGATGGGCGTGAAGGCGCCATAATCGAGATAGGACTTCACCCGGGTGAGCGCGGCGATCAGCCGCTTGTTGCCCACCGCAAAGCCCACGCGCCAGCCGGCCATCGAGAAGGTCTTCGACATCGAGGTGAATTCCACCGCCACATCCTTGGCGCCGGGCACCTGCAGAATGCTGACCGTGGGGTTACCGTCGTAGTACAGCTCGGAATAGGCAAGGTCGGACAGGATCCACACCTTGTTTTCCTTCGCCCAGGCCACCAGCCGCTCGTAGAAGGCCAGGTCCACCACCTCGGCGGTGGGGTTCGAGGGATAGTTGACGATGAGGATCGAGGGGCGCGGCACGGTGAAGGCCATGGCGCGATCAAGGCTGCGCCAATATTCCTCGTCGGGCGTGGTGGGCACCGAGCGAATCGTGGCGCCGGCAATGATGAAGCCGAAGGTGTGGATGGGATAGGACGGGTTGGGCGCCAGCACCACATCGCCGGGCGCCGTCATGGCCGTTGCCATCGAGGCCAGGCCTTCCTTGCTGCCCATCGTCATCACCACTTCGGTATCGGGATCAAGCTCCACACCGAAGCGGCGGCCGTAATAGTTGGCCTGCGCCTTGCGCACGCCGGGAATGCCCTTGGAGGCCGAATAGCCGTGCGCGCTGGGCTTCTGGGCCACTTCGCACAGCTTGTCGATCACATGCTGCGGGGGGGGCAGATCGGGGTTGCCCATGCCCAGGTCGATGATGTCCTTGCCCGCGGCGCGTGCTGCGGCCCGCATGCCGTTGACTTCGGCGATGACATAGGGCGGCAGGCGCTTGATGCGGTAGAACTCGTCTTCCATGACTCTTTTCGCAATTCCATGAGATCGGCGGCGGAATGTGCCGCCCACCACCCCCTACGCCTGTCGGGCGGCTCTGGCAAATGGCGCGTCGATCGCCCATAAGCGGGGGTGCAAAGGGAAAGTGGGTGTTCGCCCGGCCGGGGCGGATGCCGCCCTGTCTGCGCGAGAAGGAGCCTGCGCCTGATGGCCGAGGATACGACCGCCCCTACCACCGACCAGCCTGCCAACCCGTTTGCCGCCCTGCAGGAGATGTGGGCCAGCCTGCTTCCGGCCGAGGCCGAAGTGGCCCAGGAAGCGATTGGCCAGATGGTGGCCCCGCTGATGAGCGCCTGGGGCTCTTCGGCCGAGGCGCTGGCGAAAATGGCCGGCCCTGCGCTGCCGCATCTGGCCGCCTATCTGCCCAAGCCCGATGCCGATCCGGCCGAAGTGGCTGGCGATGTGGCTGGCGAGGCCGCGCATTGGGCCGATGTGTCGACCCGGCTGCAGGCGATGTGGCTGGAATTCCAGAACGAGCAGGCGCTGAAGGCGGCCGGCAAGCCCCCCCATTTCCTCGATCCGGCGCAGTGGCTGCCGATGGCGCAGAAATGGTATCAGCAGGTGCCGCTGGCCCACCCCGAGGTGCAGCGCAAGATCTGGGAAGATGCGCAGGGCCTGTGGGAAGGGGTGCTGGGCAGCTATGGCATTGGCCCGCGTGCCGGCGAGGAAGCGCATGCCACGGCCCTGCCGCGCCACGACAAGCGCTTTGCCGATGCCCGCTGGCGCGACAACCCCTTCTTCGCGCTTGTGCATCAGGCCTATCTGATGGTGGCCGAGCAGATGGTGGCGCTGGCTGATTCGGTGGAGGGGCTGGAGCCGGAGAAGAAGGAGCAGCTGCGCTTTGCCACCCGCGTGGCGGTGGATGCGCTGAGCCCCGACCATTTCCCGCTGACCAATCCGCTGGTGCTGGAAAAGGCGCTGGAAACGCGCGGCGAAAGCCTGGTGAAGGGGCTTTCGCACCTGCTGGACGACCTGCGCCGCGGCCAGTTGACCCACACCGACCCCAACGCCTTCCGCCTGGGCGAGAATATTGCCGCAACGCCGGGCAAGGTGGTGCACGAATCGCGCCTGTATCAGCTGATCCAGTATACGCCGACCACCGACAAGGTGATGACGACGCCGCTGGTGATCTTCCCGCCGTGGATCAACCGCTTCTACATCCTCGATCTGAACCCCAGGAAAAGCTTCGTGAAATGGGCGCTGGACCAGGGCCTCAGCGTATTCATGGTGAGCTGGAAATCGGCCGATGCCAGCATCGCCGATGTGACCTGGGATGATTACATCGCCGCCGAGATCGAGGCGATCGACGTGGCCTGCCAGCGGCTGAAGGTGCCTTCTGCCCACACCATCGGCTATTGCGTGGCGGGCACCACGCTGGCCGCCACGCTGGCCGTGCTGGCGCGCAAGGGCGAACAGGGCAGGGTGGCCAGCGCCACTTTCTTCACAGCGCAGGTGGATTTCGAGAAGGCGGGCGACCTCAAGAACTTCATCGACGACCAGCAGATCGCCGCGCTGCAGGCCCTGGCTACCGACGGCTTTATCGACGGGCGCTATCTGGCGGCCACCTTCAACCTGTTGCGGGGCAATGACCTGATCTGGAACTATGTCGTCCAGAACTATCTGCTGGGCGAGGATTATCCCGCCTTCGACCTGCTCTACTGGAATGGCGACAGCACCAACCTGCCGGCCGGCTGGCACAGTGCCTATCTGAAAGACCTGTATCGCGACAACCGGCTGGTGGTGCCCGATTCGCTGTCGGCGCTGGGGGTGCCGATCGATCTCACGCGGATCACCACGCCCTGCTATATCCAGGCCGGCCGCGAGGACCATATCGCGCCGGCCGAAAGCGTGTGGCGCTTCCTGCACCACCTGCCGCATGCGCCGCACACCTTCCTGCTGGCCGGATCGGGCCATATCGCCGGCGTGGTGAACCCGCCGGCGGCGCACAAATACCAGTATTGGACGAATGGCGCCGAGGTCGATTCGCTGGCGGCGTTCATGGCCGGGGCCAGCGAGCACCCCGGCAGCTGGTGGCCGCACTGGCTGGAATGGCTGCGCGGGCTGGATGGCACCAGCGTTTCGGCGAAGGGCAAGCGGGTGCCCGGCGGGCGCGGCGACAAGGCGATAGAGGAGGCGCCGGGCAGCTTCGTCAGACAGCGCTAAAGCTTCTTCGCACTTGCACAATAGCCTGGCGGGGAACGCTTCTCCGCCGGGCTGGGGCGCTTGTGGGAAAGGCCCATTTTTGCGCCAGATCATTGCGTTTTTATGGCGAACCGCGAGGCCCGTACTTTGCGCTAGGGGATTTTGCTGCGGCGCACAATTGCGCTTGACTCCGGCTTCGGAAACATGGCATTTGTGCACTGCATCAAAAAGGCGGGGCGGAATTGATTCGCACCTGCCCGGGCAGGGGTTCGAACCGCAATGGCTAATGAACCGGAAGACAAGCTTGGCAGGAAAACGAAGCCCCGCGTGGGCAAGCCTGCCTCCAGTGTGAAAGCGCCGGCCAGGCCGGTTGTATCCAAGGCAGCTGTTGAGCCGCCCGTGGCGGAAAGCGTGGCCAAACCCGCGCCCGTGGCGGCCAAGCCTGTGAAGGCAGCGCCGGTGGCAGAGCCCACCGCGCCTGTGCCGGCCAAGCCGCCGGTGCTGGCAGAGCCCACGCCGCCCGCGCCCGAACCGGCCCCTCCCGTGGCAGAACCCCCGGTGGCGGAACCCGTTGCCGCCGCGCCTGTCGCGCCGGAGCCTGCTCCGGTGGCCGCGCCCGAGCCGGCGCCGCCTGTGGCACAGCCTGCCGCTGCATCCGTTCCCGAACCTGTTGGCGCTGCTGAACCGGCAGAGCCTGCTACGTCTGCCGTCCCTCCTGCCACCACCGCCAAGCCCAAGGAAAATCCCATGTCGACCTTCAGCTTCGATTTCTCGGAAGTGTTCAAGTCTGCCTTCACCGATTTCCAGGAAAAGGCCAAGGCCGCCTACGAAAAGTCCACCAGCGCGCTGGGTGACTACAATGATTTCGCCAAGGGCAATGTCGATGCCCTGGTCGAATCCTCGAAGATCCTCGCTGCCGGCCTTCAGGAACTGGGCAGCACGCTGGTGGCCGACAGCCGCAGCAACTTCGAGTCGCTGACCGCCGAAGCCAAGGAACTGGCCGCTTCGAAGACCCCGACCGACTTCTTCAAGCTGCAGAGCGAACTGCTCAAGAAGCACTTCGACAGCGCTGTGGCCGCCAGCTCGAAGCAGAGCGAAGCGCTGCTCAAGCTGGCCAGCGAAGTGAGCGCGCCGCTGTCGAACCGCGTGAGCATCGCGGTGGAAACCATCAAGAAGGCCGCCTGAGGCTTTCCGGCCCGGGCGCGCGGCACAGGGCCGGCGCCAGGGCCGCAGCAGACAGGCTGGCCTTACGGGGCTGGCCGCGGAAGGGCCGGGCGCGATGCCCGGCCTTTTTCGCATCCCCCGCGGGGGAAACGGGGCGGAAAATGGGGCCTTGTGCCGCTTTGGGCCCTGCGGCGTGCCAGCTTGGCCCTTGCGGCGCCTTGTTTTGCCCCCCCGCTTTGCGGTATTGTTCGCGGATGCGTGTGATGACTGCTCAGGCCTGTGTCGAAGGCGCCCGTGTGGGCGCGGCGTTTGTTGCCGGCCCCGATCGGGAGGGCAGCGGCGATGGTGCCAACCAGATCGGCCTTGCCACCAAGGCCCGCGCCAAGCCCAAAAAGCCAAGCCAGTTCAAAGTGTTGATGCTGAACGACGACTACACCCCGATGGAATTCGTGGTGATGGTGCTGAAGCGTTTCTTCCACATGGATCTGGAACAGGCGACGCGGGTGATGCTGCATGTGCATCAGAAGGGCGTGGGAGTTTGCGGCATTTTTCCCTACGAAATCGCCGAGACCAAGGTGAATCAGGTGATGGATTATGCCCGCGCCAACCAGCACCCCCTGCAATGCACGCTGGAAAAGGCCTGATTCGCGCCGTTTTTCCCGCACATGCCGCCCGCCTTGGGTGAGAATCCGCAAGGCGGGCGCACGCGGCCTCTTGCAGGCGGGCGCGTGGCTGCTTAGTGCCTCGGGCAACACGGGCCCGCGTATCGGCGGTGCTCCGGCCAGCGCTCCGGCGCCCCGGCCGGGCGCGGCTGGCGGCCCACCTTTGATGAAAGCGCAGCGCCGGTTCCCTTGTGAAACAGTTCACCGCTCTTGACCGGTATATCTTCCGCCTGGTGCTGATGCCGATGCTGGCGGTGTTCTGCATCGCCGCCTCGCTGCTGCTGCTCGACAAGATGCTGCGCCTGTTCGATTTTGTGGCGACAGAGGGCGGCCCGGTCTCGGTGGTCTTCCAGATGCTGGCCAGCATGATGCCGGAATATGCGAGCCTTGCCATCCCGCTGGGGCTGATGCTGGGGGTGCTGATGGCCTTCCGCAAGCTGGCCGTTTCCAGCGAGCTGGACGTGATGCGCGCGGTGGGCCTCAGCTATACGCGGCTGCTCAAGGTGCCCTATATGCTGGCGATTGTGCTGGCGGGCGTGAACCTGATGATCGTCGGCTATGTGCAGCCCTGGTCGCGCTATTACTACGAGCGGCTGACCTTCGAGCTGCGTTCGGGCGCGCTGGGCGCCTCGATCAAGGTGGGCGAGTTCAACACGCTGAAGGACCGCATGAGCCTGCGCATCGAGCAGAGCCGCGATGATGGCCGCGAGCTGATCGGCATTTTCGCCCGGGTGATGGAGCAGAACGGCGAGGTGCTGTCGATCAGCGCGCGCTCGGGCCGCTTCCTGGCCCTGCGCGAGAACCCCGATACGGTGATCCTGCGGCTGAACGACGGGCAGATCGTGCAGGATCCGGCCGATCAGGCGCCGCGGGTGCTCTCCTTCACCACCCATGATCTGCCGATCGACCTGCCGGCGCTGGAGAAATTCCGCCAGCGCGGCGGGGCGGAGCGCGAATATGTGCTGCCCGAACTGTTGCAGATCGGCTGGGTGAAGAACACCACCGATCAGGAACGGGCGATGGCCAAGGCCAGCCTCAACTATCGCCTGGCCGAGGTGGTGATGGTGCTGATGCTGCCGTTGCTGGGGGTGGCGCTGGCGGTGCCGCCCAAGCGGTCCACGTCCTCGCTGGGGGTGTTCCTGTCGATCGTGATGGTGGTGGCCTATCACAAGGTCAATGAATACGGCCAGTCTGTGGCCAGCCTCGGGCGCATTGATCCGGCGCTGGCGCTGTGGGGGCCGTTTGCGGTGTTCGCGGTGATCATCGGCTGGATGTATTGGCGCATT
>DASRYE010000303.1:0-5416 GCA_035653915.1 Novosphingobium sp.
CCCGCAGCGGCCACGCCGCCCTGCCGCGCCTGCCGCCGCCCCTCCAGCCAGAGGAACAGCCCCAGCGCCAGCGCCGCCGCCAGCACCGCCACCAGCCACAGCGGCAGCCCTTCTGGCGCAGCGGCCACCTGCGGCCGGCCATCCTGCCTGCGCCCATCGCGCCCGCTCATGGCGCCGGCTCCGCCTGGCGCAGGGCGCTGGCCCGGTGCCCGCCGCGCAGGAACAGCAGCCGTGGCGCCACCCCCTCGATCACATAGGCCCCCTCGCGCATCACCCCGTTGACCAGCGCCTGCCGGCCATCGGCGCCCTCGGCATAAACCGCCGGCATCTCCACCGCCGCCGGCCAGACCAGCCGGGTGAAGCGGCCATCATCCTCCAGCCGGCTGGGCCACAGCGCCCTGTCGCCCTGCAAGCGATAATGGCCCACCGCCGGCGCGGGCGCGGCCAGCGGCGCCGGCTGCGGATAGGTGAAGCTGAGGAGATAGGGCTGCACCCCTTCCCCCCGCCCGGCACCATAGAGCGAGAAATTATACGTGCGCTGATCGGTGATCACGGTGAGGTTGGTGGGCGGGGCGGCGGCCTGCGGCTTCACCACCAGATGATCGGCCCTGTGGTTCACCTGCACCGCCCAGCCATTGGCATCGCCCAGCGTCACCGTCTCCACCCGCTCGTCCGGCGCCAGTTCCACCGTCACGGCATAGCCCAGCGCCACATGCAGCCCCACCACCTGCTGCGGGTCATAAGCCACCTGCTGGATATGCGGATCGCCAGCGCCGGCCTGCGGCGTCACCTCGGCATGGAGGGGGCTGGCCAGCAGCGCCAGGCCTGTGGCCACCAGCCACCGCCTCACTGCCCCGCCTCCGGAATGCGGCCGCCAGCGCCATGGCCTGCCCAGGGATAGCGGCGGCGCGCCAGCCCCGGTGACAAACCGCCGCCTGCCTGTGGCATAACCGCCGCCGGGGCTGCTGGCGCCGCCGGCGATGGTGGCTGCACTGGCATCGCGGCCACCGCGGGCGCCGGAACCGGGGCCGCCACCACCGCTGCCGTAGCCGTTGCCACAGGCGCAGGCGGCTCGGCCACCGGCGGCGCCTCGGCATCGCGGCGATAGCTTGTCACCGCAAAGCCCAACGGGTTCACCAGCCGGTCCTCCACCGCCATCGGCGCCCCGGCAAAGCGATAGCGCACCACCGCCACCCAATAGGCCGTGGCCCCACGCGGCCGGCCCGGCAGCGCCAGATCGTTGGCAAAGCGCACCAGCGCCGTATCCGCAGCGATCATCGACACGCTTTCCACCCGCACCGACAGCACCGCCCCGCGCCCCAGCCGCGCCAGCGGGCTGGCCGGATTGGCCGCCGGCATCTGCGCCAGATAGTCCGCCCGCGCCCCCTCGGCCGACCACAGCGCCACCTTGCGATATTGCTCGGCAATGGTGGCGATATCGAAGCTTTCCCGCGCGATCACATATTGCGCCAGCAGCGCCTGGGTCAGCGCCGCATCGGGCCTGATGGCGGCAAGGCCGGTGCCTTCCAGCGCCTGGGCAAAGCCGGTGTTGCGATCAACCAGCAGCGTGTAGGGCACCACCGTCTTCAGCGGGGCCAGCGCCACCAGCGCCAAAGCCTCCAGCCCGGCCAGCGTGGCCGCCACGCCCGCCACGATCCACGCCGCCCGGGCCGAGCGGCGGCGCGCGCCCTCCCGGTCCTGCGCCCAGCCTTGCGCCCGGGCGTAATAGCGGGCGCGCCCATCGCCCTCCTCGCTCGCCATGCCCAGCCCTTTCACCTGATGCCCCCTCATCTGATGCCATCCCGCGCGCGGGCCGCTGCCGAAACGCGCTGGCCGCCCCGCCGCCCCGCCTGCCCAAGGCCCATGGTCACAGGGCCAGCCGCCCCCTCGCCGCCGCGCCCCTGCTGCACCGCCGGCACCGGGCCCGCCCCTTGCGCCATGGGCAGGGCCAAAGCCGCCTCCCGCCTCTCCAGCGCCAGCACGGCATCGGCAGTGCGCCGCGCGCGCGCCGCAGGCGCTGCCAGCAGCGCCGGCACGGGCGTTTCCTGAGGCACGGCCACCGCCGGCTCTGCCCGCGCCTGTGGCAAAGCCCCCGCCGGCCGCCACAAGCCATGCGGCCAGCGCAAGGCCGCCGTTGCCCCGGCCAGCGCCAGCACCACCGCCAGCGCCAGCCCGGCAAACACCCAGGCCACCTCGCCCATCTGCTGCACAGCGCCCTGCGCCGCGCCACCGGCCACCACAATGGCCGCCAGCGCCTGCAGCTCAGGCTCCACCACCGCCAGTTCGGCCTGCACCACCAGCCCCAGCGCCACCTGCGCCAGCGCCGCCCCCAGCAACACCCGCGCCCAGCCGGCAAACAGCCCCTGCGTGGCGCCAAACAGCGCAAAGCCGGTAAACACCGGCCCCAGCGCCAGCAGCAGGCCGATCACCCCGCGCGGCGCCACCAGCGCGGCCAGCGTGCTGATCATGAACACCCCTTCGGCCCGGCGAGCGCTGCGCATCCACGGCGCCTCGGCCGGGCCGCCGGCACCGGGCGCTGCGGGCGCCGGCTGCATCAGCGCCTCCACCCCCTGCGCCACGCCATCCACCCTCCGCGCCAGATCCGCCGGCCCTTGCGCCCCCGGCAGCCAGCCGGAAAGCTGGCCCGGCCCATCCACCGCCAGATCATAGGCCAGCGCCTGCCAGGCCGGCCATTGCCCCGCCAGCGCCAGCACCAGCCCCAGCCGCAACGCCAGCCCCAGCGCCGCGCGCAAGCCGCCGCCCGCGCCCAGCAGCAGGCGATAGCCCAGCCCCGCCACCGCCAGCGCCATCAGCCCCGAGAGCGCCGCCCCCCAGCCCGTGCCCGGCCCCAGCGCCGCCCAGCCCGCCGCCCCCAACGCGCGCGCCTGGCAATCGACAAAGCCGGTAAGCGCGCCGGCCAGCGGTGCTGCCGGATCAAATGCCGCGCATGCCTCCATCATCCCGCCCCCCCGGCCCCGGCCAGCACCGGCAGCCAATCGGCCGGATCCGGCCCCACTTCGCCGCAAATCGCCTCAAACCGGCGCAAGCTCGCCTCCCGCCCCGACAGCACCGCCAGCAGATCCGCCTCGCCCGCCAGATTGAGCCGCACCACCACGCTTTGCCCGCCCTGCTTCACCAGAAAGCAATGGCCATTGTCGGGCAGGCTGCGCACCAGCGCGCATTCATGCGCGGTCAGGCCGAAGCCATCGCCATAGTCCTCCGCCCGCGCGCGGGGGTTGGCGGTGAAGATCTGCGTCGCCGTCTGCTCCACAATGGCGCCGGCGATGCGGCTGGCCAGCGCATCGCCGGCATTCTGGGTGACAAAGCCCAGAATGCCGCCGCGCTTGCGGATGGTCTTCTCCCAGTCGCGGATGTGATGGGCGAAGACGGGATCATCCAGCGCCTTCCAGCCCTCATCCACCACGATGATCGCCGGGCGGCCATCCAGCCGCTCGTCCACCCGGTGGAAGAGATACATCATCGCCGGCGTGCGCAGCACCGGATCATCGAGCAGGCGGGTCATGTCCACGCCCAGCGTCGGGCAGGCAAGGTCCAGCCCGTCCGCCCCATCCGGCCCCGGCGGATGATCGAACAGCCAGCCATGCACGCCATCGCCCCACCACGGGCGCAGGCGGGTATAAAGATCCCCCTCCTCCGGGCGCTGGCCCCCGCGCAGCAGCGCCACCAGGCACGAGAGGCGCCGCATATTCACCGGCGCTGCGGCATTGGCCGCCACCGCTTCCTCGATGGCGCGCGCCTCGGCCGGGCTCAGCGGCTGCTGCGCAGCGCCCGCAAGGCAGGCCAGCCAATCGGCCAGAAAGCGGCGGTTGGCGGCATTGTCGGGCAGCAGCAGCGGGTTGAGGCCCGAAGGATGGCCCGGCCGCAGCACCTCGTAACGCCCGCCGATGGCGCGAATGAACAGCTCCGCCCCGCGATCCTTGTCGAAAAAGACGATGCGCGGATCAAACCGCCGCGCCTGCGCCAGCAGGAAGTTGACGATCACCGTCTTGCCCGAGCCCGACGGGCCGATCACCGTGAAATTGCCCAGATCCCCGCGGTGAAAATTGAAGTGATAGGGGCCGGCCGCCGTCGTCTCGAACAGGGTGACGGCATCGCCCCAGTGGTTGCCCCGCGCCTGACCCTGCGGAAAATCATGCCCGCTGGCAAAGGCGGCGAAATTGGCCGTGCCCACCAGCGCACGCCGGGCGATGAAGCGGAAATTGCCGGGAAACTGCGCCCAGAAGGCCAGTTCCAGCCCGGCATCCTCCCGCACGGAAACGATGCCCAGATCCGCCAGCGCCCCTTGCACCTCGGCCACCGCGCCATCCACCGCGGCCTGATCGACGCCGCGCACCAGCACGCTCATATGGTGCTCGCCATAAAGGGCGCGGCCGGCGGCCACATCATCCTTCGCCTGCGCCAGCTCCGCCCGCAAAGACAGCGCCTCGTCATCGGCCGCGCGCAGGCGCCGCAGGGCCAGGTTCATGCGCGCCAGGCTCTCCCCCCGCTCGACAAAGGCGAAGCTCTGGCTCACCACCATCTCGCAGGGCAGGCGCAAAAGATCGTCCAGCATGCCCGGCATCGTCTCGCCCGGATAATCCTTGATCGAGACGATGGCGCCCAAGCTGACCTGCCCCTGCCCGCCGGCCGGGCCCAGCTCCAGCGTATCCGCCCCGAAGCTCACCCGCCGCCAGGGCAGATAATCACCCACATCGCCCTCGGGCAGGCGCACCGGGCGCAGTTCGGCATTGTACAGCGCGGCGAGAAATTCCAGCGCCTCGCCGCAGGGGCCATGGGGCGTGTCATACACCGCCAGGCGGCGGGCGCCATAATGGCCCAGCGCGGCCAGCATCTGCTCTGCCGCTGCATCCAGCGCGCGGCATTCCGCCGCCAGCAGCGCGGGCGCTGCCCTGCGCCCGGCCCGCCTGCGCCACCCACCGGCCAGCCTCCCCGCCAACCCAGCCGCCTGCCTGCCCGGCGCCCGGCGCACCAGCGTGAGGAACTGGGCATTGGCATAAAGCTGCCGCGCCGCCAGCCGCGCCTGCCAGCGCGCATCCAGCCCCCGGCTGAAGGCATCGGCAAAATCGCCCCCCAGATCCGGCCGCACCCGCCGCCGCAGGATATGGTGATAAAGCGCCAGCCGGGGCGAGCCGACCGCGCGCAACATCGCCGCGCGCAGATCCTTGCGATAGTTGATCTCGGCAGTGTCGGCCGTTTCGGCCATCAGCCCTTCCAGGGCGATCACCTGCATCAGCCGCCCGTCGCGCAGCAGGATGGTGTGATCGTCGATCTGCGCGGCATAGGGCAGGCGATCGCCCGCCGGCGCCTCGCGGGCAAAATCGGGCATAAGGCGCGCCTGTGCCATCATCGCCCCCTATGGCCGATAGGAATTGCACCGCCAGAAGCGGCGGTTGGC
>DASRYE010000304.1:0-9658 GCA_035653915.1 Novosphingobium sp.
GTCTCGAAATCCACCTCTTCCAGCTCGGCGGTATATTCGGCAACGAAGCCCGAGGGGGTGACGAAATAGCTGAAGGTGTTGTCGCCGGCGGTGTGGCGGCCGGGGCCCCAGCGGATGTCGAAGCCCTGCTGCTTCAGGCGATGGCCGCCGCGCATCATGCCATCCACGCCCACCATGTCGTAGGCCACATGGTTGAGGCAGGCCGGGCCCGGCAGAATGGCGAAGCGGTGATGGGCGTTGTTGCAGCGCAGGAAGCACATGAAATCGCCCAGCCAGTCGCTGACCCTGAAGCCCAGCACGGTGCAGAACCATTGCACCAGCGCCTGATGATCGGGCGAATGCAGCACGATGTGGCTGATCTTCACCGGCACGCCTTCCCAGCGTTCCACCGGGCGGGCGGGGCCGCGCGCCACATCGCTGGAGATTTCCATCTGCAGGCCATCGGGGCTGAAGAAGCGGAAGCCATAGCCGCCGCCCGGCGTTGCCAGATCACGCGGGGGGTGAACGATCTGCCCGCCCGACGCGGCCACCTTTGCGTGCAGCGCATCAACGTCGGCGCGGCTGTCTGTGGCAAGGGCGATCACATCGATGCGGTTTTCCTCGGCCGGGCGCAGGCGCACGACATGGTGTTCGCCATGCCCCGGCGCCTTGAACCACGCCCAGCCATCGGCCGAGGGCACCCGTTCCAGCCCCCAGACATCGGTGTAAAAGGCGGTTTCGGCGGCATAATCCTTGACGCCATAGCCCACGTAGCGGATTTCGGTCACACGGCTCATGAATGGGGTATCCTTCGCGGAAAAATCAGATCGGCCGGGAGACGACGGCAAACATCTCGGCGGTGGCCCTGGCGTTATCCACCGGGGGGCCCTTGCCGATCTGGCCGTGGCAAATCTCCAGGCTCTTCTCGACGATGAAGCGGCAGCGCTCGAAGCGGCGGGCGCGATAGGCGGTGAAGGCCTCTTCGGGGCTGGCGGCGCGGGCGATTTCCTCGGCCAGCACGATGCTGTCCTCGATGGCCATGCCGGCGCCCTGCCCCAGATGCGGTGTTGTGGCATGCACGGCATCGCCCAGCAGCACCACGCGGCCCTTGTGCCAGGGGCCGTGCAGCATCATCCCTTCCAGCGGGCGGTAGACCACGCCCTCATCCTCGGTGATCTGCCGGGCCAGCGCCTGGATGGCGGGCGCCGTGTGGGCCAGCTTGGCGCGCATGGTGGCGGCAAGGCCCGCCTGCGCATAGCGCGGATTATCCGGCTCGGGCGTGGTGGCATACATATACATCAGCCTGTCGCTGATGGGCACCAGGCCAACCCCGGTGGGGCCGTTATAAACCTGCAGCGCATCCAGATCGGCAGGCCGCGGGAAATTGTAGCGCCACACCGACTGGCCGGTGAATTGCGGCACCTCGGCATCGGGCAGGATCATCTGGCGGGTGGCCGAATAGACGCCATCGGCGCCCACTACCAGCGCATAGGTGGCGTGAGCGCCATCGGAAAAGCGCGCTGCCACGCCGGCGCCCGTTTCTTCCAGCGCGGTGGCGGTAAGGCCGAGGCGGATGTCGGCCCCGGCGGCCCTCGCCGCCTCGCCCAGCAGCTGGTGCAGCGCCGGCCGGCCAATGCCGAGATTGGCCGGCAGCCCTTCTGCCACCGGGTGCCCGGGGATGCGGGCCACCTTGTCGCCCGCCGGGGTGAAGATCTCCACCGCATCAAAGCCGACGCCGGCGGCCAGATAGGCCTCGAGAATGCCCAGCCGGTGGGCCGCTGCCAGCACGTTCGACTGCTGGATGATGCCCACGCCATAGACCGACCAGTTGGGATCGCGCTCGATCACGGTGACATGGTGGCCCGCCTTGCCCAGCGCGATGGCGCTGGTGAGGCCGCCAATGCCGCCGCCGATGACCAGAATATCGAGCCCGTTCATCGCGCCCTGCCTTGCAGCAGCGCGGCGCGGCCGGCCCGGGCGGGCGTGGCATGCGGCATCTTGCATTCTCCCGTTGTGCCGCGCGATGGCGGGTTACGGGCGGGTTGTAGGCAGGGAAAAGAGATATGTAAAAGCAACTGAATTCATGTTTTATGATGAATTCTGTTTATGCATTGTGCTGTGCTGGCGGATTGGCGTGCTGGGCCGGCGGATTGGCTGCCAGCCGCAATTGCTGGCGCAGCCAGACAAGGCCGGCATCCTCGCGCCGGGCCTCGTGGAACTGCGCCATCTCGCGCAGGCGGGGGAACGGGAAAGGCATGGGCGCAAAGGCGAGATCGAATTGCGGCAACACCCGCTGCACCAGCCGCTTGTGCAGCACCGCCAGCCGCTGCGTGCCCTGCAAAAACCACGGCACCGAGGCAAAGCTGGCCACCTCGATCTCGATTCGCCGGGCATGGCCCATGCGCATCAGGTGGCCGTCGGCGAAGGTGGCGGCGCGCTGCCCGCCCAGCGCCACGGTGACATGGCCGGCGGCAAAGAACGCCTCTGGCGTGAGGCCGCCGGCCAGCAGCGGATTGCCCGACCAGCCGACGACAACCTGCTCTTCCTCATAGAGAAATTCCGATGGATGCCAGGGCGCCAGCAATTGCTCGGGGGCGATCAGCAGGTCGATCCGGCCGGCGTTCAGCTCTTCCACATTATGCTCTGTGGGCAGCAGCACTTCGAGGCGGATGCCGGGCGCGGCCTGGGCGATTCGCTCGGCCAGTTCGACCAGCACGGCAACCATCACATAATCGGAGGCATTGATGCGGAAATGGCGGCTGGAGGTGGCCGGATCGAAGCCGCCGGGGGTGGCCAGCGCCTGTTCCATAGTGTGCAGCCCGGCGCGGATCTGCGGAAACAGCGCCTCGGCAAAGGGGGTGGGATGCATGCGCTTGCCCACCGGCACCAGCAGTTCATCGCCGAAATAGGCCCGCAGCCGCTTGAGCGCGGCACTGGCGGCCGGCTGGGTGAGCCCGAGTCGCTCTGCCGTGCGGGTGACGCTGCGGGTTTCCATCAGGCCGGAAAACACCACCAGCAGGTTGAGATCGAGGTTCCTGAAGCGCATTAAAGCATAAATCCTGAGTGGATAATGCCGGCATTAGATAAATTCAGCGCATGATAAGGCAAGGGCGGATGCAGGCCTTGCCCCGCATCCGCCCCGACGTTTGCCTGCCAGGCAGCAGGGCCGCGCCCTGCCGCCCGCCGGTCAGAAGTGCACGGCAGCGCGCACGCCATAGGTGCGCGGCGGCTGGAATTCGAACGTGTCCACCGCGTTGGGGATGGTCACGAAATTCTCCTGCGCGCTGGCATAGACCGACTTGTTGGTGAGGTTGCGCACGAAGAACATCAGCTCGAACGGGCTGTGGCCGGGCTTCACCATCACCGAGGCGTTGAACGTGTCGTACTGGCCCTGGCGCACATCGGCATCGTTGAAAGCGTCGAAATAGAAGCTGGAGGAATGCTTCCATTCGATGCGCGGCGTGACCTTGGCGCCGGCCAGCGTGGCGCCATATTCCAGCCCCGCGGTCAGCACGAAGGTGGGGGCGTTGGGCAGGCGCTTGCCATAGAGATCGACGGTGGTGGTGTTATCGCCCTTGACGATGATGCTGTGGGTGGTGAAGCGGGTCTTCAGCGCGGTGCCATTGGCATCGAGCCGCCAGCCGTGGCTGGCCACCGCCAGCTGCGCTTCCATGCCATAGATCTCGGCCGCGCCGACATTGAACACGCCCGATGCCGAACCCGACAGCACGCCGGTGTTCTGCGAGGCCTGATAGCCGTTATACTGCTGATAGAAGGCATCGGCATTGACCATCAGATGGCCGCCCAGAAACTTGTTCTTGGTGCCCATTTCCCAGGCCTTCAGCGTCTCGGGCCCGTAATTCACGGAAGGAGCCGAGCCGTTGGAGTTGAAGCCGCCCGATTTGAAGCCGGTGTCGAACTTGGCATAGGCCATCGAATGGGGGGTGAAGGTCCAGTCGGCGCCGATGTGGAAGGTGGGCTTGGCCTCGCTCACATTGCCATTGCCGGGGGTGACGATCGGCGTGGTGATGAAGGAGGGCAGGAAGCCGGCGATATCGCCGCGCAGATAGGCCGCGCCCGTGCGCTCCTTGCTGTCCCAGGTGTAGCGCATGCCGGCGGTGATGTGCAGCGGATCGATCGGGCGCCAGCCGAACTGGCCGAACACGCCATCCGAGCGCGTCTTCACATCATAGAGGAAGTGGATGAGATACTGGCCCTCGTAGGTGCCGCTGTTCTTGTAGAGGCCGCTGTCGAGATTGCCATTGTGCTCGCTGAAGTGGAAATAGCCCACTTGCGCGGTCAGCTTGCCGTTCTGGGGGGTGGCGAGGCGGATCTCGTGGTTCCAGGTGCTGGGGTTCTCTTCCTGGCGGAAGCTGGAGGCATCGCCGGCCAGCGCGCCGGTGCCGGTGACAGAGCTGGCATCAAGCGAGTGGCGCCACTTCTGGTGATCATAGCCGCCGGCATAGAACAGGGTGAGGTTGGCGGGCAGATCATAGCTGAATTCCCAGCGCACCCGATCGCCCACCAGCGCGTTGTAGCTGGGCGCGTAATTGGCGAAATGATCGGTCGGCTGGCCGGAATAGGCCACGCCTTCCAGCGTCTTGAAGGCCACATCGCCGGTGTTGTGCACATCGTCGTGCTGATACTGGATGAGGCCCTTCAGCCCGTCGAACGGCTGGAAGGTGAGCGTGATGCGGCCCGACTTGGTGTCATCGTCATCGCCTCTGCCGCCCAGCACGTCGATCGCGCGATAGCCATCATGCTTGCTGTAGAAGCCGGCCACGCGCAGCTGCACCTTGTCCGACAGCGGCAGGCTGACGCCGGCCTCGGCCTTCACGGCGTTATAGGCGCCATATTCCAGCGAGGCATCGGCCGAGAGCTTGTCGCCCGGCTTCTTGGTGATGACCTGCACCAGGCCGCCGGTGGAATTGCGGCCGAACAGCGTGCCCTGTGGGCCCTTCAGCACTTCCACGCGTTCCAGATCATACATCGAGGTGGCGATCGAGAAGGAGCGGTTGGTGAAGAAATTGTCGCGGCTGATCGGCACCGAGGGGTCGCCGGTCTCGGTCACGTCGGTGGAGGCGATGCCGCGGATGGCGACATAGGAGGCGCCGCCATTGGTGGAGACATTGAGGCTGGCATCGACCGAGGCCAGCGCCAGCACGTTGCTCACGCCCTTCTGGGCCAGATCGGCGCCGGTGTAGGCGGTCAGCGCCACCGGCGTCTTCTGCGCGGTGCTTTCGCTGCGGCTGGCGGTGACGACGATTTCCTGCAGGCTGGTGGCATCCCCCTGCGCGGCGGGTGCATCGGCGGCGCGCACGGCTGCCGGCACCGCCAGAGTGCTCACGCCAGCGCAAAGGGCTGCGTAAAAATGACGCTTCATGGCAATCCTCCCCAATCATGGTCCGCCTTGGCGGCTTCGACCAAATACGAAATCAGAATATGTGTTCTGGTAAAGGCGAGCAGCATGGCTTGTCAACACCCGCTGACAGAGAGGCCGCCCCCCCCCGCAGTTGCGACACATCCGCAACCGCATCGTGGCATTCGCGCAACAGCTGCCGCCGGCACGACCCCGCAAGAGAGCGCCATTTTGCTGCAGTTGCGCAGAAAATCCGGTGTGCCACGGCAGGCCGCCGGCGGGACTGGCCGGCAGCCCCGGCGCAAGGGGCCTTGACATCGGCCGCGCGCGCTGTGATGCATATTTCAGAATAAAAGTTCTAATTGACTGCCGGCAAGATCCGGTCCGTCAACGGCCGGTGCGCCACAGGTGCCGGCCGCCGCATCCATTGCCTGGGGAGAGCCAGCTCATGTCATCCGCCGCCGCCGCCCAGCGGCCATCCGCCCCATCGCCCGCCGGCCCGGCGCCGGGCGCGCCGTCGCCGCGCCGCCAGCAGGGCGTGGCCGCCGGCATCACCGTTGTCACGCTGGGCTTCCTGCCGGTGGTGGCGATCGTCTCGATGTTTCCGGCGGTGCCGGCGATCATCGCCCATTTCGCCGCGCGCGATCCGGCCGCCATGACCAAGGTGCCCTCGATGGTGTCGGCGCCGGGCCTCACGGTCGCGCTGCTGGCGCTGCTGGCGGGCGTGCTCGTGGACAGGTTCGGCCGCCGCAAGCTGCTGCTGGTGGCCACCGCGCTTTATGGCTTTGTCGGCGCTGCCCCCTTCTTCCTCGACAATCTCGACCAGATCTATGCCTCGCGGCTGGCGCTAGGGGTGGCAGAAGCGGCCATCCTCACCACGCTCAACACGCTGATCGGCGATTATTGGGACGAGAAAGGCCGCCACCTGTGGCTGACCGTGCAGGGCCTGGTGGGCCCGTTTCTGGGCAGCGCGGTGATCCTCGCCTCCGGCTATCTCACGCAGATCCGCTGGAACGCCATGTTCCTCATCTATGCCGTGGGCTTTCCCGCCTTTTTCGCCTGCCTTGCCTTCCTGAAAGAGCCCGAGAGCGACCAGGCCGCGCGCGCCATGCTGGGCATGGATGAAAGCGCGCAGGGCTTTCCCTGGCGCGCGGTGAGCACCTTTGGCGCGGTGACGCTGCTGGGCAGCGCGCTCTATTACGTCTTCATCATCAATGGCGGGCTGGTGTGGCAGGAGATCGGCGTGAAGGACCCGGCCGAGATCGGCCGCCTCACCACCATTCCCAGCCTGTTCGTGATGGCGGGCGCCGGCCTGTTCTGGCTGACCAGCCGATTCGGCGCGCGCGCGCAGCTGTTTGGCCTGTTTGCCCTGCTGGGCGGCGGGCTGGCGATGATCGGCCTCATCCACAATCCGCTGGGCATGGCCGGCGCCATGGCCGTGCAGCAGACAGGCGCCGGCATGGCCGTGCCGGCGCTGATCGCCTGGGCGCAAAGCCACCTGCCTTTCGAACATCGCGGGCGCGGCATGGGCGTGTGGACGGCCTGCTTCTTCTTCGGCCAGTTTTCCTCGCCGCTGCTGGTCAGCCTGGTGCGCCATTTTGCCGGCACCATGCAGGGCGCCTTCCTGGTGGCGGGCCTGTTTGGCCTGGCCTGCGCCGGGCTTGTCCTTTTCCTCGTCAAGGGGCGCGATGCCGCCCCTAACGGAGCCTGACACCATGACATCGAAGATCAAGCGGGGCATCAGCCTCTACAGCTTTCAGGAGGAACTGTTCCTCGGCAAGATGAACGTGGAGGACTGCGTGGCCTTTGCCGCCGGCCTTGGCGCCCATGGCATAGAAGTGCTGCCCGAGCAGAACATGCCCTCCTTCCCCAACATCACCGATGCCCAGATCGGCCAGTGGCACGAGATGCTGGCCCGCCATGGCGCCCATTTCACCTGCTACGACATGTTCCTCGACACCAAGCTGCGCAAGGACCGGCTGATGAGCGACGAGGAGCAGGTGGAAAGCATCCTGCGCGACCTGAAGCTGTGCCACCGGCTGGGCATCAAAAACATGCGCATCCTCATCTTCGTGCGGCCCGACATCCTCGAGAAATGCGTGCCCCATGCCGAGAAGTATGACGTGCACATGGGCGTGGAAGTGCATGCGCCCTGGTATCTCGACCATGCCTGGATCCTGCGCACCATCGAGGTGGCCGACCGGCTGAAGACGAAGCATCTGGGCATTCTGCCCGATATGGGCATCTTCATGAAGCATTATCCGCCGGCGTTCCGCGCCCGTTTCGAGCGGCAGGGGGCAAGGCCGGAGATCACCCAATTCATCGTCGATCAGCACGAACAGAAGATCATGTGCGAATACACGATCTATGAGGTGGCGGTGAAGATGGGCGGCAACAAGGCGGAAATCGCCATGGCCGAAACGCTGCGCCACGCCCCCTTTGCCAACCCCAGGCGGATTGGCGATTTCGCGCCCTATTTCCACCATATTCAGGCGAAGTTCTACGAGATGACGCCGGATTGCACCGACCCCTCGCTGGCTTACGACGAGGTGATCCCCGAGCTGGTGAAGGCCGGCTGGGAAGGCACGCTCAGTTCCGAATATGAGGGCAACCGCTGGATCCAGGACGTGGAGGACGTGGACAGCCGCGAGCAGGTGCGCCGCCAGCATGTGATGTTCGAGCGGCTGATCGCCAAGGCAGAGGCTGATCTGGCCGGCGCGGTGCCGGCATGATCGGCCGGCGCTCCCTTGGGGCGGCGCTTGGTGCGGCGCTGGGCGCGGCGCTGCTGCTGGCGCCAGGCCTGGCGCTGGCGCAGATGCCGATGGTCTCGCGCACGGTGCTGCCCGCGCCGGCCCAGCCCGGCGCCATCGCCCTGCCCGGCACCTATGCCCCCGAGGCCGAGATCTGGCATGGCGACAATGGCCTGATGGCGGTGCGCAATGTCACGCGGCCCACGCTCACGCCGTTCCTGCCGGTGGGGCCGGCCAGCGGCGCGGCGGTGATCGTGGCGCCGGGCGGCGGCTTCCTCGGCCTGGCCATCGAGAAGGAGGGCTGGCAGGTGGCGCGCTGGCTGGCCAACCATGGCGTGGCCGCCTTCGTGCTGAAATATCGCGTGCTGCCCACGCCCCGCGATCAGGCCGAATTTGCCGACAAGATGGCGCTGGTGGTGCAAGGCGGCAACCCCGGCTTTGCCCCGCCCGACGACACGCCCCCCGAAGCTCTTGCCGATGGCGTGAGCGCGCTGCGCTATGTGCGCGGCCATGCGGCGCAATTTGGCGTGGATCCGGCGCGGGTGGGCTTCATGGGCTTTTCCGCCGGCGGCTTCCTCACCCGCAGCCTGGTGGCACGCGGCGGGCCCGACATGCCCGCCTTTGCCGCCCCCATCTATCCCAACATGGCCGCCATCACCGTGCCGCCCCATGCCCCGCCGCTGTTCGTGGCCATGGCCGAGGATGATTTCCTGCTGAAGCGGGTGAGCGGCTTTCCGCTGGTGGAAAGCTATCATGCCGCCGGCCAGCCTGTGGAATTCCATCTGTTTGCCAGCGGCGGCCACGGCTTTGGCCCCGGCGTTGCCGGCACCCCCACCGAAGGCTGGATGAACCTGCTGCTTCACTGGCTGCGCACCAGCGGCCTGATCAAGGACAAGCCCTGATGTTCGACAAATTCCTGATTGATGCCGCCTCTGTGCGCAACACCGGGCCGCAGGAAGCGCCCACCGGCTTCGCCTTCGAGGCCAAGCTGGGCTATTACCGGGGCCTTGGCCTGTCGATGGTGGAGGAGCTGAACGTCTCGATCGACGGCGAGGCGCTGGCGCGCGCGGCCGTCACTTTCGACGAGGGGCCCGGGCCCCTGACGCTCGACGAGATGGAGACCGCCTACGACCGGCGCTGGCCCTTCGGCACGCCGGCAACGATTGCCGTGGCCCACCCCGGCGGTTTTCCCGAGGGCGCGCACCGGCTGGGGCTGCAGCAGAAGCTGCGGGTGTCCTACCTGCCCTTCCCCTCGTTCAACACCGACGAGAAGCTGGTGGAACGGGCCTGAGCCCTTATCCCTGAAAGGGGGCAGCGGCGCGGCGCCGATGCCCCCTTCCCTCGCCCCGCTTCTGCCGATACATCCATGCCATGACGCGCCTGCTCTCCCGCCGCCTTGCGCCCCTGCTTGCCCTGATCGCGCTGGCAGGCCCGGCCCATGCCGCGCCCCGGCAGGCGCTGGTGGGCAACACGCTGATCTATCAGGCGGTGGATGGCAGCCGCGAGATCCGCGTCTATTCCTATGCCGACGGGCATTACATCCAGTGGCAGCGCGACCGGCGGGCGCAGG
>DASRYE010000305.1:0-3907 GCA_035653915.1 Novosphingobium sp.
AGGTCGATCCCGCTGTTCACCACGGCCTGCTCCAGCAGCCCGGTGCGAATCGCCAGGGTGGACAGGCCGAACAGCGCCGCAAACCACAGCGCCAGCGCCGGGGCAAACAGCCGATGCGCGGCAACACTGCGCTTTTCCTGCATATCTGCTCTGTCGTGCCGGCTCACATCAGCCCCCGTTGTCTGGCGCCGGGGGGCCGGCCAGGGATCAGGCAGGCACCACGCGCAAGTGCGAGTCTACCTTGTTTGACAGCCGTTGGTAAACGGGAAGATAACGCGCCGCATTGCGCGCCCAATCGTGATTTTGTGCCACATGGGCACGCGCGCGGCTGCGAATGCCCGCCCATTGCCCCTGCGCGGCCAGCAGGCGGGCGAGGGCGGCGGCACAGGCCGCGGGCGAATCGGGGGTGAACAGCGTGCCGGTGCCCTCGGGGATCAGCTCGCGGTGGCCGCCCACGTCGCTGGCCGCCACCAGCTTGCCCTGGGCCATTGCCTCCAGCGGCTTCAGCGGCGTCACCAGATCGGTCAGCCGGCTTTGCTTGCGCGGATAGGCCATGATGTCGGCCAGCGCGTAATAGCGTTCCACCTCGTGGTGGGGCACGCGGCCGATGAAGCGGATGGCGCCGGCCACCGGGCTGGCGGCGGCCTGCGCGCGCAGCGCTTCCTCGCGCGGGCCGCCGCCCACCAGCAGCAGGCGCGCGCGCGGCTGTTGCGCCACCAGCGCCGGCATCGCGGCGATCAGGTCGTCCAGCCCCTCGTAATCGTAGAAACTGCCGATGAAGCCGATGGTGGGGCAGGGGCCTGCGGCATCTTCAAGGCCAATGGCGCGGGCCAGCGCGCCATCGCGCGGGGCGGGCGTGCCGAACAGGCCCATATCCACCCCGTTGGGCATGATGGTGATCCGCCCGGGGGCGATGCCGCGCGCCACCAGATCCTGCTTCAGCCCGGCGCAGATGGTGATCACCGCATCGGCCCTGCGCACCACATGGTTTTCCAGCGCCCGCGTCAGCCGGTATTTGAGATCGCCCGCCCGGCCGGTGCCATTGCCCACCGCCGCATCCTCCCAGAAGGCGCGGATCTCGTAGACCAGCGGCAGGCCCAGCCGCCGCGCCGCGATCAGCCCCGCCAGCCCGCACAGCGCCGGCGAATGGGCATGCAGCACATCGGCGCCCCAATCGCGCGCGGCGCAGGTGGCGGCATGGGCCAGCGCCATCACCTCCCGGCCCTCGCGCCAGATCGGCGGGCCGCCGGTGCTCCCGCGCGTGCGCAGGAAAGTGAAGCCCTCGGCCTCTTCCACATCGGGGCCGGGGGCATAGTGGCGCAGCCCCGTCACCCCGCGCACTTCCAGCCCCAGCGCCTGCTGCGCGCCCAGAATCGCCCGGCTGCGGAAGGTGTAGCCACTGTGCAGCGGCAGCGAATGATCGAAGATATGGAGAACCCGGCTCATGGGCGCTTCTCCTGCCACGGCAAGGTTTAACGCGCCGTCAACCGCCGCGCGATTAAGCCATGGCGGCCACAAGGAACCGCCCGCTTGATCGACATTTTCGCGCTGCTTGTCACCCATGCCCTGCTGGCGCTGGCCGCCTTGCGGGTGGTGGCCAATGCCGCGCTGGATCGCGACGAGGCCGACGCCCCTGAAGCCCCCGCTGCCGAAGCGCCGCCGCCCCCCGCGCCGGCCGGGCGGATGCGCCCCTTGCGCGCGCCGCCGGTGGAATAGGGCGATGCTCAACCTCTTCCTCACCGGCTTTGTCGGCCTGCTGATCGCGCTGGGGCTCAGGCGCCCGTTCATCTGGGTGCTGCTCTACCTCTATGTCGATATTCTCGCGCCGCAGAAGGTGTCGCTGGGCTTTCTCTCCTCGGTGCCGATCTCGCTGATCGCTTTCGTGCTGGCCGGCTCCAGCTGGCTGTTCCTGGATGACAAGCGCGATTCGCGCTTCACTTTCCGCCAGGTGCTGCTGGTGCTGCTGCTGGTCTATTGCGGCTTCACCACCATGTCGGCCGATTTCCCCGATGCCGCGGCCGAGAAATGGGCCTGGGTGTGGAAGGCGCTGGTGTTTGCCATCTTCCTGCCGCTCACCTTGCGCACGCGCCTCCGGATCGAGGCCTCGGTGCTGGTGATGGGGCTGTCGGCGGGCGCCATTGTCATCGGCGGCGCGCTGAAGACCCTGGCGACGGGCGGCGGCTATAACGAACTCAAGCTCTTCGTGAACGACAATACCGGGCTTTACGAAGGCTCGATCATTTCTTGCGTGTCGGTGGCGATCATCCCGCTGGTGCTGTGGCTGGCCAACCACGGCAGCATCTTCCCGCCAGACCGGCGCGCGCGCTTCTATGCCTATGCCCAGTGCTTTGCCTGCCTGCTGATCCCTGTCGGCACGCAGGCGCGCACGGGCCTTTTGTGCCTGGGCCTGCTGGGGGTGATGGCGCTGCGCAGCGTGAAGCGGCCGATGCTGTTTGTGGCAGGGGCGGCCGTAGCGCTGGTGCTGGCAATCCCCTTCCTGCCCAAAACCTATACCGATCGCATGGGCACCATCCAGAACCACGAGGCCGACGAATCGGCCTCCACCCGCATTGCCGTGTGGACCTGGACCCTGGGCTATGTGCAGGATCATCCGCTGGGCGGCGGCTTTGCCGCCTATCTGCAGGACAAGATCACCGTGCAGACGCGCTCTGTCTCGGGCGATGGCAACACCGCCGCCGTCTCGGTGGACAGCATGCAGGACAAGGCCCGCGCCTTCCACTCCTCCTATTTCGAGATGCTGGGCGAGCAGGGCTGGCCGGGCCTGTTCCTGTGGCTGACGCTGCAGATCTCGGGCGTGGTGCAGATGGAGATGCTGAACCGCCGCTGGCGCCGCCGCTACCGCGAGGCGCCGGTGCCCGCCAACAGCTGGCAGGCGCCGCTGGCCATGGCGCTGCAGCAGGCGCAGCTGGTCTATATGTGCGGCTCGCTGTTTGTCGGCATTGCCTTCCAGCCCTTCATCCTGATGCTGGTGGGGCTGCAATGCGGGCTGTGGAGCTATCTCGGCCGGATCGAGGCGGCAGAGCGCTCGGCCCGGCCCGCCGGCAGGCCCGCCCCCCGCCTGCTGCGCACCGGCCCTGCCAGCGGATAGCCGTCGCTTGCCATGGGGCCCCCTGCGGGCCTAAGGCCGGCGCCATGGACAAGCAGTTGCAGGTGGTGGATCTGGTGCCGCTGGTCGGCACGGTGCTCGGCATATCCGACTGGATGGTGGTGGATCAGCCGCTGATCGATGCCTTCGCGCAAGTGACGGGCGACCATGAATTTCTCCATGTCGATCCGGTGGCGGCCGCGGCCACGCCGCTGGGCGGCACCATTGCCCACGGGCTGCTCACCCTGTCGCTGCTGCCGGCGCTGTTCAACGCCAGCTGCCCGCGCCCGGCCTGCCGGATGACGGTGAACTATGGCTATGACGCGGTGCGCTTCCTCAGCCCGGTGCCGGTGGGCAGCCGCCTGCGCGGCGCCTTCCGCCTGGTGGAGCTGGTGGAGCGCAAGCCCGGCGAATGGCGCCAGAGCGTGGCCGCGAGCGTGGAGATCGAGGGGGCCGAACGCCCCGCGCTGGTGGCGACATGGCTGTGCCAGCATTTTGCCTGAGGCGCCGCTGATGCGCGAGGCGGTGATCGTCTCTGCCGCGCGCACGCCGATCGGCCGGGCCTTCAAGGGGGCCTATGCCGATCTGCATCCGGTGCAGCTGGGCGCCCATGCGGCAGCGGCGGCCGTGGCCCGCGCCGGGCTCGATGGCGCCGAGGTGGAAGAGGTGATCTGGGGCGCGGCGGTTACGCAAGGGGGGCAGGGGCCCAATCTGGGGCGGCTGGTGGCGCTGTCGGCGGGGCTGCCGGTCAGCACGGCGGGCATGGTGGTGGAACGGCAATGCGCCTCCGGGCTGATGGCG
>DASRYE010000306.1:0-3675 GCA_035653915.1 Novosphingobium sp.
CGGGGGCGCGCGGTGATCCCCTCGGCCCGGTAGAGCCGCCCCTGCCAGCCCAGCGTGCCGGTGCCCGCCGGGCTTTCGCCGCCGGCCGCCAGCTGGACAAGGCCCAGCCGGCTGCTTTGCGGGTTGGTTTGATACCAATAATGCAGCCGGGCGGTGGTGCTGGTGATCTGGCTGATGCCATTGCCCAGGCTGGCCAGGGTTTCATCCTGCGCCGAATTGCCGCCCTGAAAGCCCAGCTGATAAACATCCTGCTCGGTGTGGCTGGTGGCATAAAGCGCCCGCAAGGCGAGAAAATGGCTGGCGCCGCGCCATTCCAGCGCGCCGCTGAAGGCGGTGGCGAGCGTATAGCCGCGGGTGAATTCAAGGTTGAGATCGGTGAGCAGCAGGTTGCTGGCCGGGTTGATGCCGGCAGGGCTGGTGCCGGCAGCGGTCACCCGCGCCAGTTCGACCGTGCCGGACTGATAGGTCTGTTCCACCGTGGCGAACACCCGCCGCGAGACAGTGGCCCCCAGCGCCAGCCCCCAATCCTGCCCGGCGCCAAAGCGGCGGCTGTAGCGGGCGGCGGCCTGCCAGCTGGTGGCGGGCTGGCGATAGGCGATCGCCTGGCTGTCGAGATCGGTGCTGGCCGAAAGGTGCAGGCCGCCTTGGCCGGCGGCAAAGGCCGAAGGGGTGGCCAGATCGACCAGCGCCGAGGTGGCATCGCCGGCCTCCTGCGGGCCGGGGGTGGTGGCGATGCGGGCCTTGTCGAACAGCAGGCCCGAGAGCATGCCCAGCTCCGCATCGCGGCCATAGGGCAGGCTTTCGGGCAGGTCCACGCCATCCACCCGCACCGCCGCATGGGCGCCGCTGAGGCCGCGGATGGCCAGAAACTGCCCTTCGGCCCGGCCGGCGCGGTCGATCCCGCCCAGATCGCCCTGCAGGTTGGTGGCCAGCAGCAGCACGCCCGGCGCATGGCCAAAGGCTTCGGCCAGATTGCGGTCTGTGGGGTGGAGGGCAGGGGCCAGCAGCAGATCATCGGCGCGGGGCGGGCGGCGGCGCTCGCTGCCAAAGGCGCTGGCGCCCGGCGCTGCGGTCACCAGGATGACCGGCTGATCGGCCAGCGGCGCGGGCTGCGGCCGGGCGGGGCCGCCGGGGGCGCGCAGCGGCGGCCGGGCGGGCAGGGCGGCGCCCGGCAGGCCCGGCAGGATTGCCATGCCGCGGTGCTGGCGGGTGATGCGCACCGGCAGGCCGGCGATCATCTGGCGCAGCGCGGCGGCCGGCTGGCGGGCATGCACCGGGTGCGAGACCAGCCTGGCCATGCTGCCCGGCTGGAAGAGGATATTGCCGCCGCCTTGCCGGGCCAGCTCCATCAGCGCCTGTTCCAGCGGCTGGGCGGGGATGATGATGGCCGCTTGCGGCAGGGGGCCGGCCAATGCGGCCGCCGGCCACAGCATCAGCCACGGCATCGACCATCGGGCCGCGCGCCGCCTGCCATCCCGGATCATGCGAATGCCACGCCCATGCGATGCAGCGCTAGCGCTCTTCGATGACATATCCTTTGCTGTCCTGGCGGATGCGCAGGGGCAGCACGATGGCAATCCCGGCCAGGAAGGAGCCCATGTCGGCCACATCATAGGCGCCGCTGACAGGCAGCGCGGCCAGGCGCGGATCGGCCAGGCGCACGGGCGCCGCGCCCTGTTCGGCAAAGCGGGCCAGCGCCTCGCCCAGCGCCATGCGCTCGAAGGTGAGGCGGCCGCTGCGCCAGCCCAGCGCGGCCTCGGCATCCACCTGCGCCACTTGCAGCGCGGTGCCCTCGCGGTTCAGCGCCTCGCCGGGGCGCAGGCTGGCCAGCAGGGCGCCGCTGGCCCTGTCGCGCACATCCACCGCGCCGCGCGCCAGCACCACCTGCACATGCCCCGGCTGGCGGCTGCGCACCGTGAACAAGGTGCCCTGATCGACCGCTTCCAGCCCCTGCGCGCGGACCCGGAAGGGCCGCCACTGATGCGCCACATCAAAGGCGGCCTCGCCCTTTGCCAGGGTCACGCGGCGGGCCAGCGGGGTGATCTCCACCACCAGGCTGCTGCCCGGGGCCAGCCACAGGCGAGTGCCATCGGCCAGCTGGTGGGTCGCTCTTTCGCCGGGGGCGGTGGCATAGCGGGCGCTGTGGCAGCCGGCCCGCCAGCCAAGCCCGCCACCAACCATGGCGACAAGGCCCAGCGCCAGCGCCAGCGCCGGGCGCCAGCGGTGGGCCGCCAGCGGCGGGGCGGGGGCGGGGGCAGGGGCCGCTGGCGGTCGGCTGGCGCTGGCAGCTGTGGCCCAGGCCTGGCTGGCCAGATCGGCGGCGGCGGCATGTTCGGGCCGGGCGCGCAGCCAGGCGAGGAACAGCGCCTGCTGCGCGGCAGACAGGCCGCCCTCATGCGCGCGCGCCACCCAGCCGGCGGCATCCTGCCACACGCGCTGTTCCTCGGCCGGGGTCAGCGGGGCAAGGTCGGGGCCGGGGGCGCTCATGGCGCGTTCTCCGGCATGGATGTCTCCAGCATGGCCTGGCCCAGCCGCGCCAGGCTGCGCTCCACATGATGGGCCACCTGCCGGGGTTCCAGCCCCAGCCTGCGGGCGGCTTCCTTGTGGCTCAGCCCGTCTATGCGCACCAGCCGGAAGGCCTCGCGCGCGGTGGGCGGCAGCGTGTCGATCTCGGCCGACAGGCGGCGCAGCGCATCGCGTGCGATGGCGGTGCGCTCGGGGCTGGCGGCGGCGGTGTCGGCCAGATTCGCGGTGATATCCTCGGTCAGTGTACAGCCATCCTGCTCGATACGTGTCTTGGCCCGGCGGTGCCGGTCTATCCATACGCTAGACGCAGCGCGCAGCAAAAATCCGCGCAGGTTGTGGATTTTTTTGGGTTCCTGCCCGGCCGCCAGCACCCGCAGATACACATCCTGCACATAATCCTCGGCCTCGCCCGCATCGCGGATGCGGCGGGTGAAATACTGGCGCAGCGTGGGGCGGTGCGATTCCAGTTCGCGCGGGTCGGGCAGCGTGCGGCTGGCCGGTGGGGCCTGGGTGGCAGGCTCTGCCGGCGGGGGCCGGTCGGGCTGGGGAAGGGGGGATGGTGGGGCGGCGGTGATCATGGCGCTGGCCGGCCGCTCCTGGCTCTCGGGTGGTCTTTCCGGCGGGGAAAGCGGCTGCCTTTAAGGGCCCGATGATGACCGCATGATGACATAAATTTTTGTTTCGTGAGGGCCGGAATCGGCCGCCCGCTTGCGTCTCTGGGGGAAGAGGCAGGCGATCACGCGCCTCGCCAACAGGAGGCACAGATGCAATTTTCCTCGCGTATTGGCTGGCTGGCCGGGGTTGCCAGCCTGGCTCTTGCCACGGGCGCCCATGCTGCCGGCGCCGGCGTCACCGCCGAGGCCGGCGTTGCCGAAGCCAGCGATGCCCAGACTGGCGATGCGCCTGCCGACAGCATTGTCGTGCTGGCCAAGCGGGCCGATGCCGCCTCGCTGGAATTCCGCTCGGCGCTGCCGCTCTCGGCGCTCTCGCAGGAGGATCTGGAACACACCGCGGTGCATAATGTGGCCGAGGCGCTGGGCCTGCTGCCGGGCGTCAATGTGATGAACACCGGCTCGTCCTATTTCGGCGGCGTTGATGGCGCCTCGCGCGGCGAGGGCATGTTCGTTGCCATCCGCGGGCTCAATTCGG
>DASRYE010000307.1:0-9415 GCA_035653915.1 Novosphingobium sp.
TGGGCGGCCAGCAGCGCGTCGAAGGCGGGCAGCGCTTCCTCGGCGATCATCGTCAGCACCAGCGGGCAGGCGCCGGTGTCAAGATCGGCCACCGGGCGGATCAGGCTGGCGGTGGTGGCGCCATAGATCGTCAGCTGCCGCTTGGGGATGGCCCCATCGGCGCCCAGCGCGGCGGCAAAGGCCAGCGTTGTCGGCAAGTCGTCGAAAGCGACGATGCGGTCGTGCCAGGCGCGGCGCGGGGCCAGCGCCAGCTCCACTTCCAGGATCACGCCATTGGTGCCATAGGCATGCACCACGGCCTGGGCATCGCGCCCGGTCAGCTCGAGGATGCGCGGGCTTTCCTCGGCGGTGAGCACCTTGGCCGCGCGCACATTGTCGCCGCTGTGCAGCGTGCCAAAGCCGATGGCGCCGCAGCCGGTGGAGCCGCCCGCCACAAAGCCGCCGATCGTCGCGCTTTTCCAGGTGGAGGGGAAGAAGCGCAGCTCGTAGCCGGCGGCATTCACCGCCTGCTCGATGTCATACATCTTGGCGCCCGCCTCGGCGCGCACCACGCCATCGCCGATGTGGCAGATGGCGGTCAGCCTGGTCATGTCCATCACCACGCCGCCCTTCAGTGGCATGGCCTGGCCATAATTGCCCGTGCCGCCGCCGCGCAGGGTGAGCGGCAGGCGGTTTTCCACGCAAAAGCGCACCACCTGGCTCACTTCCCCGGCGCTGGCGGGGGTAACGATGGCATCGGCGCGCACCTCTTCCAGCTGCGCCTTCAGCACCGGTGAGAACCAGTAGTAATCGCGCGACTTGCGCTTGATCACCTTTTCGGCGGTGCTCACCTCGATGGGGCTGAGGCGTTGGCTCAGCGCGTCCCAGTCGATCAGGGTGGCGGCGGTGGTCATGCGGAAACTCCCCGGGTGGCGGCGCAGGCCGGCTCTGCCAGCGCGTCGAGCAGGTCGGCGGCGCTGGCGGTGAAGCCGAAACACTGGCGGATGTTGTAAAGCGCGGCGCGCGCGCAGAATTCGGGCGAAGTGGTGGCCGCGCATTCTTCCAGCAGCACGCAATCATAGCCGCGGAAGCTGGCATCCTGCAGCGTGGCCAGCACGCATTGATCGAGGTTGACCCCGCCCATCAGCAGGGTGGTGACGCCCAGATTGCGCAGGATCGCATCGAGCGGCGTATCCCAGAAGCCCGACATCGAATATTTGGCGACATGGATCTCGGCGGAAGTGTCGCCAAATTCCTCGACCACGGCCGCGCACCAGGTGCCCGCTTCCAGCACCTTGCCGCGCGCGCCGATGCGGGCGCCAAGGCCGCCGCCGCTGCCATCGGCATCATAGACATGAAGCGTGGCCGGGCCCAGGTTCAGCCGGTCTGCCCGGTTGCCCCAGTTCACCCACACCACCGGCATGCCGGCCGCCGCGCAAGCCGATCGCACCGCTACCAGCGGGGCGATCGGCACGCGCGCCGGGCCCACATCGACGCCGATCGAGGCCAGCCAGCCTTCCGGGTGGCAGAAATCATTCTGCATGTCGATGATGACGAGCGCCGTGCGCGCGAGATCGAGCCGCAGGCGCTGCGGGCTGGCGGCCAGATCGAGCGGGCGCGGCGCCGGCTGGCTGCGCACCAGATCCACCCTGGCGCTATCCACCTGCCACTGGTTGGCCGGCGCGCTGCCCAGCGGCACCAAGCCGTTCATGGGGGCCCCGCTCATGCGCGGGCAGCCTTGTTTGGGCCCCGCGCCCGTTGAAATTCGGATCGGACGGTTTCCATCCTTGCGCACACCCTCCTGTTGGGCAAGCCATGCCTGTTGGGCAACCAATGTTGCAGCGCAGCAAGATGGATTGCAATGCAGCAAGGCTAGCAAAATCAGGGTGCTTCAAAAGCGTTTAATTGCGCACGAAGTGTTGCCTTTTGGGCATCATGGGAAAGGCGTGGTCCGCCCGCTCCACGAAAAGAGGCCCGCAGCGCCTTGGGGGCGTTGCGGGCCGTGTCTCCTCCCCAGGAGAAAGTGTGTGTGGCTGTGGCTCAGCGCCCGGCGGCGCTGCCCAGCCGGTGATAGAGATTGGAAAACTTGATCGATTCCGGCGCGTCTTCATGCGCCTTCAGATAGAACAGTACGGCCTCGCGGATCAGCTTGAAGTCCTCCGTGGAGAGGACGGCGCGGGCACGGGCAGGTTCGCTCATGGTCTTGCTCCTCGTTGTGACGCCTGAAGTGGCGCCGGACTTTCCGCTCGTGGGGTGGCCGGGGGCTGCGGGTTATGTCTGTCCCGCATGCCCCCGGGGTGCGACCCTCGCCGCGAAGGGGGTGTTCCCGGCCGTCAGGCGGCCGCGAACTGGTTCATCGTGTTGTCCTTGCCGGCGGCCTTCAGGGCCGCTTCGCCGGCGAAATATTCCTTGTGATCATCGCCCACGTCGCTGCCGGCCATGTTCTGGTGCTTCACGCAGGCGATGCCCTGGCGGATCTCCTGGCGCTGCACGCCCTTGACGTAACCCAGCATGCCCGCCTCGCCGAAATATTCCTTGGCCAGGTTGTCGGTGCTGAGCGCTGCGGTGTGATAGGTGGGCAGGGTGATCAGGTGGTGGAAAATGCCCGCCTCGCGCGCCGCATCGCGCTGGAAGGTGCGGATGCGCTCGTCGGCCTCGATGGCCAGCTCGGTGGTGTCATAGTCCACGCTCATCAGCCGCGCCCGGTCATAGGCCGACACATCCTTGCCCTCCTGCTGCCAGCGATCGAACACCTGCTGGCGGAAGTTCAGCGTCCAGTTGAAGCTGGGCGAGTTGTTGTAGACCAGCTTGGCATTGGGGATCACCTCGCGGATGCGGTTCACCATGCCGCCGATCTGGCCGATATGGGGCTTCTCGGTCTCGATCCACAGAAGGTCGGCGCCGTTCTGCAGGCTGGCGATGCAATCCAGCACGCAGCGGTCCTCACCGGTGCCAGCGCGGAACTGGAACAGGTTGGAAGGCAGGCGCTTGGGGCGCACCAGCTTGCCGTTGCGAGTGATCAGCACATCGCCATGGCCGATCGCGGCGGTGTCCACCTCTTCCACATCGAGGAAGCTGTTGTACTGGTCGGCGATGTCGCCAGCTTCACGCACAAAGGCGATCTGCTTGGTAAGGCCGGCGCCCAGCGAGTCGGTGCGGGCCACGATCACGCCCTCGTCCACGCCCAGCTCCATGAAGGCATAGCGCACCGCGCGGATCTTCGCGAGGAAGTCCTCGTGGGGCACGGTCACCTTGCCGTCCTGGTGGCCGCACTGCTTCTCGTCCGAGACCTGGTTCTCGATCTGGATGCAGCAGGCGCCCGCCTCGATGAACTTCTTGGCGAGGAGGTAGGTTGCCTCGGCATTGCCGAAACCGGCATCGATATCGGCCACGATGGGAACCACATGGGTTTCATAATTGTCGACCGCGTGCTGGATGCGGGCGGCTTCCACCGCGTTGCCTTCCTTGCGGGCCTTGTCCAGCTCGCGGAACATGCCGCCCAGCTCGCGGGCATCGGCCTGCTTGAGGAAGGTGTACAGCTCCTCGATCAGCGCCGAGACCGAGGTCTTCTCGTGCATCGACTGGTCGGGCAGGGGGCCGAATTCGCTGCGCAGGGCAGCCACCATCCAGCCCGACAGGTAGAGGTAGCGGCCCTTGGTGGTGCCGAAGTGCTTCTTGATCGAGATCAGCTTCTGCTGCCCGATGAAGCCGTGCCAGCAGCCCAGCGACTGGGTGTAGTTGGCCGGATCCGCGTCATAGGCGGCCATGTCGGCGCGCATGATGCGGGCGGTGTAGCGGGCGATGTCGAGCCCGGTGCGGAAACGGTTCTGCAGGCGCATGCGGGCCACGTTCTCGGCCTCGATGCCGGTCCAGGTCTGGCGGCTCTGGCCGATCGTCTGATCCGCTTCGGCGATGGTCTGCTGGTAGGTCATGGGGAACTCCGCTCCAGTTCGTCTGTGCCCGCTGCCGGGCGTCTGAAGCGTGTGTATGCTGCCCCGAAGGGCGCGGGAAGGCGCGGCGAAGTGCCGTTGTAAGGCTTTACAGATTATCCTTGTAAAGTTGTGCAGACATGACAGGATGCGCCCATGACCACCGCCCGCACCGCTCCCCGCCCGGTCTATATGGGCCCCCGCCTCAAGCGCCTGCGCCGCGAGCTGGGCCTCACCCAGCAGGCGATGGCCGACGAGCTGGCGATCTCGCCCTCCTATGTCGCGCTGATCGAGCGCAACCAGCGCCCCGTCACGGCCGAGCTGTTGCTGCGCATCGCCCGCAGCTACCGGCTCGATCTGGCCGATCTGGCGGTGGACGAGGGCGCCGATTATGCCCGCCGGCTGGGCCAGGTGCTGCGCGATCCGATCTTTGCCGATATCGATCTGCCGGCGCTGGAAGTGGCGGATCTGGCGGCGTCCTTCCCCGGCGTTTCGGAAGCGCTGCTGCGGCTCTATGGCGCCTACACGCGTGAGCAGGCGGCGCTGGCGGATCTGCATGCCGCGCCCGATGGCGGCGCTGCCGCCGTGCCTGATCCGGTGGCCGAACTGCGCCGCTTCATCGCCGGCCGCTCCAACTTCTTCGCCAGCCTTGATGCGCGCGGCGAGGCGCTGGCCGCCGCTGCTGCCGAGGATGGCGATCTGCAAACCCATTTGGCACGCCGGCATGGCGTGCGCACGCGCCTGCTGCCCGCCCATGTGATGATGGGCGCCCTGCGCCGGTTCGACCGGCACAACCAGCAATTGCTGCTGGACGACACGTTGGCGCCCGCCTCCCGCGCGTTCCAGATCGCCCTGCAACTGGGCCAGAGCGCGGCGCGCGCCGATATCGTGGCGCTGGCGCGCGAGGCCGGCTTTGCCAGCCCCACGGCGCAGGCCCTGGCCCGCCGCGCGCTGGCCGATTACCTCGCCGCCGCGATCCTCATGCCCTACGACCGCTTTGCCCGCATGGCCGACGAGCGCGCCTACGACATCGAGGCGCTCTCCCGCCTGTTCGGCACCAGCTTCGAGCAGACCGCCCACCGCCTCACCACCCTCCACAAGCCGGGGGCAGAACGCGTGCCCTTCTTCTTCCTGCGCGTGGATCAGGCGGGCAATGTCTCCAAGCGGCTGGATGGCGCGGGCTTTCCCTTTGCCGGCCATGGCGGCGGCTGCCCGCTGTGGAATGTGCACCAGGCCTTTGCTCAGCCCGGCCGCATCCTTACGCAGTGGCTGGAACTGCCCGATGGCAAGCGCTATTTCTCGCTGGCGCGCACGGTGCGCTCGGGCGGGGGCAGCCTGGGCCGGCCGGAAGTGGAACGGGCGGTGGCGCTGGTCTGCGCGGCCGATCAGGCGCCGCGCCTGGCCTATGCCGCAGGGGCAGAGCCCGCCCGGGCCGTCGCCACGCCGATCGGCGTCAACTGCCGCCTGTGCCAGCGGCCCGATTGCGCCGCCCGCGCCCTGCCGCCGATCGGCCGCGAAATCCTTTCCGACGAATATCGCCGCACGGGCGCGCCCTTCGTGTTTTCGGAGACGTGATCAGGCCCGCGCCAGCAACCGCGGCACGCTCAACCCCTGCACGAAGATCGAGAAGGCGACCACCGCGAAAGCCGTGCTGACCAGCGCTGCATGTTCCGGCAGGCTGGCGGGGGCCTCCAGCGCCAGGGCAATGGCCAGCGCGCCGCGCAGGCCGCCCCAGAACAGGATGTGCTGCGTCAGCCGGTCCATCGCCAGCCGGCTGCGGGCAAACAGCGCGCCGAGGGGATAGATCGCCGCCGCGCGGCCGGCCAGCACCGCCAGCGTGCCCATGGCCGCCGGCCACAGATAGGCGGTGATGGGCTGGGCCGCCTCGCGGCTGCCGATCAGCAGGAAGACGAGGGAATTGGCAAGGAAGGCGGCAAATTCCCAGAAGGCCAGCGCCGCCTGCCCGCCCGCTGCGCTGAGGTGCCGCCCCTTGCCCCAATTGCCCACCAGCATGCCCGCCGCCAGCGTGGCCAGCACGCCCGAGACATGGAGCCCATCGGCCAGCCAGAAAGCGCCATAGGCCGCCAGCAGGGTGAGGGCGATCTCCACCAGCGGATCGCTGGCGCGCCCGGCCATCAGCATCAGCGCCGCGCCCACCGCCAGCCCCGCCAGCACGCCGCCGCCCACTGTTGTTGCCAGCGCCAGCGCCATGGCCGAAGGGCTGGCCGCCTGCCCCTCGATCACGCCGGCCACCAGCGCGAAAAGCACCGCCGCCGCGCCATCGTTGACGATGCTTTCCGCTTCCATCAGGAAGCGCAGGCGCGGCTCTGCCTGCTGCTCCTTCATCATGGCGATCACCGAGACAGGATCGGTGGCGGCGATCAGCGCGCCGAACAGCAGCGCTGCCGGCCAGCCCCAGCCCGCCAGCCCATGCATCAGCCCGGCCACTACCGCGGCCGACAGCGCCGTGCCGATAAACGCCAGCGAGAGCACCAGCGGCGCCTCGCGGCGAAAACGGCCCCAGCCCAGATGCAGCGCCGCCTCGAAGATCAGCGGCGGCAGGATGGCGCCGAACAGCAAGTGGCCGGTGAGCGCCGCCCGGCCGGGAAAGCCCGCCAGCCCCAGCGCCAGCCCGGCCGCCACCAGCCCCACCGCATAGGGCAGCCGCACCCTGGCCGAGCCAATCGCCACGCAGCAGGCCACCAGCAGCAGCAGGCCCAGTTCCGGCAGATCCATTCCCTGCATCATGCTTTGCGTCATGCGGGTAAGGGTAGGGCCGGGCGGGCCGGTTGCAAAGCCCATCCTCGGCCCAGCCCCGGTTCAACCCTCGTAGCGCAGGCGCCCGTTGACGATTGTCTTCAGCACCTTGGTGGCGAGGATTTCTTCCGGGCGCACGGCGGTCAGGTCGCGGTCGAGCACGGTGATGTCGGCGTAATAGCCCGGGGCCAGCAGGCCGGCGCGGTCGTCCATGAAGGCGGCATAGGCGTTGCCTTGCGTATAGGCCTTAAGCGCCTGTTCCACGCTGACGCGCTGCTGGGGCTGCCAGCCATGGGGGTTGGCGCCATCGATCGTCTCGCGCAGCACGGCCGCCGCAATGCCGACGAAGGGATCGAGCGGGGCCACCGGCCAGTCCGATCCGAAGGCCATCTTCACGCCCGCCTCAAAGAAGGAGCGGAAGGCATAGGTGCCGGCCAGCCTTGCCTCGCCGATGCGTTTCACCGCCCAGCGCCCGTCGTCGATGGCGTGGAAGGGCTGCACCGAGGCGATGACGTTCTGCGCGCGAAAGCGGGGAATGTCGGCCAGGCGCATGTGCTGGGCATGTTCGATGCGAAAGCGCCGATCACGCGGGCCATGGGCGCGGGCCACTTCGGCGTAGATGTCGAGCACGGTGGCATTGGCCCTGTCGCCGATGGCATGGGTGGCCACATGCAGGCCGTGTGCGTCGGCTGCGCGCACCAGTTCGCGCAATTCGTCGGGCGGGGTCACCCACAGGCCCTTCTGGCCGGGCGCATCGGCATAATCGCCGAAGAAGGCGGCCGTGCGCGCGCCCAGCGAGCCATCGGCCAGCGCCTTCACGCCCCCCCAGCGCACCCAGTCATCGCCCCGGCCATCGGCCTTGATGATCTCCACCAGCCGGGCCCAATCGTGGATCGGCACGAAGCAGTAGAAGCGCAGGTCCGTCTCGCCGGCCGCGCGCAGGCGGCGCAGGGCCGGCAGCACCGTCCAGTCGATCTCGGGATTGTGGATCTGGGCAAAGCCTTTGGACAGGCCATGGGCAATGCCGGCGCGCAGGGCCGCATCCGTCTCGGCCTCGGAAGGGGCGGGGATGATGCGCAGCACCAGCGCCTTGGCATTGTCCTTCAGCACGCCGGTCGGCTCGCCCTGGGCATCGCGCAGGATCATGCCGCCATCGGGATCGGGCGTGTCACGGGTGATGCCGGCCAGGCGCAGCGCCACCGAATTGAGCAGCAGCGAATGCAGATCCGTGCGCGGCAGGGCGATTGGTGTGTCGGGCGAGACGGCATCGAGCCAGGCGCGGGTGGGCAGCTGGCCGCCCATGCGCTGCTCGTCCCAGGCGCCGCCCAGCAGCCATTGGCCGGGCGCCTTGCGCACGGCGGCGGCCACCAGCGCGGTGAATTCGGCCTGGCTGCGCGCCTGCAGCAGGTCTGGCTGGCTGAGCGCCACCGCGCCTTTCAGGAAATGGGTGTGGCCATCGGCAAAGGCGGGCAGGGCAAAGGCGCCGTCAAGGTCGATCACCTGCGTGCGGCGGGTGATGCGCGCGCGCACCGCCGCATCGCCCAGCGCCGCGATCCGCCCGCCGATGATGCCCAGCGCGCGCGGGCGTGGCCCGTTCGGCAGGCCATGCCCGGTCCAGAAATCGCCGTTCACCAGCGCCATGTCGAGGCCGCCCTGGCCGGTTGCGGCAAAAGCGGGCGCTGTGGCCAGCGCTGTGGCCCCGCCGATGAAGTGCCGCCTGTCGATCATGCCAGAACCTCCTTCAGGAAAGCGGCGCCATCGGCAATGGCCGCGCGCGCCAGCGCCGAGACGGACATCGCCTCGAGGAAACTGTGGGTGGCGCCCTGATAGACGCGCAGATCGGCCCGCACGCCGGCGGCGGCCAGGGCCGCTGCCATGGCATGGCTCTGCTCGGCGATCACGTCGAGTTCGGCCACGGCCAGGAAGCAGGGCGGCAGGCCCGCCAGCGCGGCATGGATGGGGCAGGCGTAGGGGTCTTCGGCATCGGCCGGCGTGCGGAGGTAATTGGCCCAGTAATACTGCATCTCGGCCCGGTCGAGGATGGCGCCGGGGCCGCCATGGAGCGCTTCGGCCGCATCCGAGCAATGGCTGTCGAAGGCGCCATAGTTAAGCAGCAGGCCGCAGATGGCATGGCCGCGCCCGGCATCGCGCAGGCGAAGGGCCGCTGCCAGCGCCAGATTGCCGCCGGCCGAATCGCCCCCCAGCGCCAGCCTTGCCGCATCCAGCCCCAGCGCCGCGCCATGCTCTGCCAGCCAGCCCGCCAGTGCCACCAGCCGGTTGAGCGCGACCGGATATTTCGCTTCGGGCGCCAGCGGATAATCCACCCCCACCACCACGCAGCCGGCCGCCGCTGCATATTCGCGCATCAGCCGGTCATGCGTGTCGATGGAAAACAGCGTGAAGCCGCCGCCATGCAGATAGGCCAGCACCGGCAGCAGCGCGCCTGCGTTTGGCGCTGTGGGGGCGGGGTCTGTGGGGGCGGGGGCGGCGGGATAATGCAGGCGCAGGCGCAGCGGGCCGGCGGCGGTGTCGGCATTCAGCTCGCGGGTGAGGGCCATGGCGGGGCCGCCCTGCCGCCAGGGCGCGCGCACCTCCTCGGCCACGGCGCGCGCCTGGGGCAGCGGCAGGCTGGCCAGCGGCGGGTGGCGGTCCCAGTCGGCGCGCATGCGGGCGATGAACTGGCGGATTTCGGGATCGATCAGCGAGGTGTCCATGGGGCATCCGGAAGAAGGCGGGGCAGGGGGCCGGTG
>DASRYE010000308.1:0-13782 GCA_035653915.1 Novosphingobium sp.
GGCACGATTTCATCCAACAGCTTGCCGGCTTTTTCCGCCAATTCGACGCTGGAACCGGCCACTTCGCCGATTTCTTGCGCGGCCACCTGGCTGCGCTCGGCCAGCTTGCGCACTTCGCTGGCCACCACGGCAAAGCCGCGGCCATGTTCGCCGGCGCGGGCCGCTTCCACGGCCGCGTTCAGCGCAAGGAGGTCGGTCTGGCGGGCAATCTCCTGCACCACCGAGATCTTGGTGGCGATCACCTGCATTGCATCCACCGCCTTGCGCACGGCGGTGCCGCTCATATCGGCATCCTTGGCCGACTGGCGGGCGATCTTCTCGGTCTGGGCGGCATTGTCGGCGTTCTGCTTGATGTTGCCTGCCATCTCTTCCACCGAGCTGGAGGCCTCCTCGGTGGCCGCGGCCTGTTCGGTGGCGCCCTGCGAGAGGGTTTCCGAGCCCGCCGCCATCTGCTGCGCGCCCGAGGCGACATTGCCGGCCGCCACCAGCGCATCGCCGATCACCTGCTGCAGGCGGGCCACCATGTCGCGCGCGGCGGCCAGCAGGCTGGTGGTGTCGCCCTCGCGGGTGGCAATGCGCAAGGTGAGGTCGCCCTCGGCGATCTGGCTGATGATCGAGCGGGCATAGTCCGGCTCGCCGCCCAGCTGGCGCATCACGCCGCGCACCACCACCAGCGCCGCGCCCGTGCCAATGCCCAGCGCCGCCACGATGATGCCGATGAACAGCGCGCGGGCGTTGGCATAGGTGGCATCGCCGCTGAGCGCGGCCGCATTGCCGCCATCGACGTTGATCTTCACCAGCGTGCGCAAGGTTGCTGTCATGTCGTTGTAGATGTCGGCGGTGGAGAACAGGATCGCGGTCGCCTTGGCGTTCTCGTTGATGCGCGAATGCTTGAGGATCTCCTCGTGGATCGTCAGATAGCGATCGAACGCGCGCGAGAAGCGGTCGTAGCCGGCCTGTTCCTCGGGCGAGGAAACCAGCCTGGCATAGCGGCTGCGCTGCTCGGCGATCTTGTCGAGCGTGGCGTGGATGCGCTTCTCGACATCGGCCATCGCGGCCGGATCGGTGTTGGCGATATGGGTCAGCTCCAGCGCGCGCAGCTCGGCCACGCCCGCCTCGATGTTGTGGATGGCATCGATGCTGGGCATCCAGTTGGTGTTGATCTCGTTGGCCTGCGCGTTGATCTTGCCCATGCTGGCAATGCCCACCCCGCCCAGAATGGCAGTGAGCAAAAGCACGGCGGAAAAGGCGGCCGCAAGTTTCTGTTTCAGGCTCAGTTTCATGATCGGTCCTCGGTGCGGGCGGGGTCAGGCGGGAAGGTGGGGGGCGGCGCGGTGGATCTGGCCCACGCATTCGGTGAAAATGCGGGGCAGGTCGGGCAGGATGACAAAGCGGCCGGCATGGCGGGCAATGCCGATGATGAAATCGGTGCGCCATTTCATGCCCACTTGCGGCGGGCTTTCCACCGGCGCGCCATCAAGGCTGGCCACATCGAACACCTTGTCGGCCAGGATGCCGATGGTGGCGGCCTCTTCCTCCACCGCGGCCTCGATGACGATGATGCGGGTGTCGGCATTGTGCGCGGCCCGTTCCATGCCGAAAACGATGGCCAGATCGGCCAGCGGCACGATCGCCCCGCGCACGTTGAGCAGCCCGTCGGCAAAGGCGGGCGCGCCCGGCACGCGGGTGATCGCCGGCACTTCCATGATCTCGCGCACGCATTGGGCATCGATGGCAAAATGTTCGCCGCCAAGGCCGAAGGTGAGCATCCGCTCGGGGATGGCGATGGCCGGCAGGCTGTGGCTGGCAGGCGCGTTCATGCCGCTTCTCCCGCGCTTTCAGCGGGGCGATCGCCGCGCGTGCGCCGGGCCTTCTGGGCGCCGGCGATCAGCGCGCCCACATCGAGGATCAGCGCCACGCTGCCATCGCCCAGGATCGTTGCGCCCGAAAAGGCGCTGACGCCGGCATGAAAACGCGACAGCGACTTGATGACCGTCTGCGTGTTGCCGAGGATCTGGTCGACCACCAGCCCCACCCGCCCGCGCCCCTGCGCGACGACGATGACCTTCTGGTAGAGATCGGCCGGGTGATCGCTGGCAAAACTGTCGTGCAGGCGCAGATAGGGCACCAGCTCGCCGCGCACATCGAGGAAATTGCGCCGCCGGGTGCCGGCCACTTCGGTGGCGGGCAGCTCCAGGCATTCCTCCACCGCCGACAGCGGGATCGCATAGCGCCCGGCCCCCACCCGCACCAGCATGCACTCGATGATGGCCAGGGTCAGCGGCAGGTGCAGGGTGATGGTGGTGCCGTCGCCCTCTGTGCTGTCGATGTCGATGGTGCCGCGCAAGGTTTCGATGCTGCGCTTCACCACGTCCATGCCCACCCCGCGGCCCGACAGGTTGGTGATCGCCGCCGCGGTGGAAAAGCCGGGGGCAAAGATCATCTGCAGCAATTCGGCATCGGCCAGCGGCGCGCCGGGGGCGATCAAGCCTTGCGCCTCGGCCTTGGCGCGCACGCGGGCGCGGTTGATGCCCCGGCCATCGTCGCGGATGGCGATCAGCACCTCGCCGCCGGCCTGGCGCGCGCTCAGCACGATGCGGCCGGTGGCGGGCTTGCCGGCGGCGGCGCGTTCTCCGGCTGGCTCCAGCCCATGATCGCAGCTGTTGCGGATGACATGGATCATCGGATCGGCCAGGCGCTCGATCACGGTCTTGTCCACCTCGGTCGCCTCGCCGTCGGTCACCAGCTCGATGCTCTTGCCGGTTTCCTGGGCCAGATCGTGGATCAGCCGGCGAAAGCGGCCGAACAGATGGGCCACCGGCATCATCCTCAGCGCCATCGAGGTATCGCGCAGTTCGGCCGACAGGCGCTGGATATCTTCAGACACCGCCCGCAGGCTGGCGGCATCCACCTGGCCCTGGGCCATGGCCAGCAATTCCAGCCGGCTTTGCGCGATGACCAGTTCGCCCACCCGGTTCATCAATTCATCCAGCCGCTCGGCCTGCACCCGCACTGATTCGCGCGGGGGGCCGGCGGGGCGGGGCGCGGCTGGCCCCTCGGCGGTGTCGGCGGGCAGGGGCGGGGCATCGGCGGTGGCGGCTGGCGCGCCGGGCCGCGTGATGGTCAGCTCCATGTCGTCGATGAGGAAGAGAAACACATCCTCGATCGCCTCGCGGCTGATCTCGCCGGCATCTGCCGCCGCCCAGGTCACTTCCCATGCGGCATGGCATTCGGCCGGCGCAAAGGCATCGAGCGCGGGCAGCTCGCCCATCCGGCAGACCACCGTGCAGGGCCCCAGATCGCGCAATTCATCCAGCAGGGCCAGCGGGTTGCTGCCATTGGCCAGCGCCCCTTCAGGCAGGCGAAAGCGGATCTGCCAGCCCGCTTCGGCCTCTGGCGGGGCGGCTTCGGGGGCCGGGGCTGCATCCATCGCGGCTGCAGCCGGGGCTGTGGCCACAGCGCTGGCCAGCCGGGCCAGAATCGCCTCGCCCGCCCCATCCAGCGCCGGATCGCTGCTGTTGCCGGCATCGATCAGCGCCTGCATGTGATCGCGGGCCGACAGCACCACGTCGATCAACGCGCGCGAGGCCGGCGCCTGGCCCTTGCGCACCCGGTCGAAGGCGCTTTCGCAATGATGGGTGAAGCGGGCCAGCGCATCGAAGCCGAACATCGCGCCCGAGCCCTTCAGCGTGTGCAGCCCGCGAAAGACCTCGTCGATCAGCCCGCGATGGGCCGGCGCGCCGGTCAGGTCGAGCAGGGCGCGCTCGACCTGGTCGAGCAGTTCACCCGCCTCGATGCGGAAGGCGGCTACCGGATCGGCGCCATCGCTCACCGGCCCAGCACCTTGCGGGCCACTTTCACCAGCTGGTCGGCGTTGAAGGGCTTCACCAGCCAGCCGGTGGCCCCGGCCGCCTTGGCCTCGGCCTTCAGCCCGTCCTCGCTTTCGGTGGTGAGGAAGACGATCGGCACGCCGGTCTGGGTGGGCGATTTGCGCAGCTCGCGGATCATCGTCAGCCCATCCATGCGCGGCATGTTGAGATCGGTGATGATGAGATCGAAGCGCTGGGTGCCGGCCTTGCTGAGCCCTTCCATGCCATCGCCGGCCTCCACCACATTGTATCCGGCCCCTGTCAGCGCGATGCGCACGGCCATGCGCAGGCTGGGGGAATCATCAACGGTGAGAATAGAGGCGGTCATGCACACTCTCCGGGCAGCCAGGATGCGACATCTTGCGCAGCAGCAGCATTCAGCCCGGCGCGCGCCAGCAGATCGGCCAGCAGCGGATGGGCGGGGCTTTCCAGCAGCAGGCGCCGGCCGCGCCGGCAGGCCTCGGCTTGCGCCGCGACCAACAGCTGAAGGAGGCTAAAATCGGCCTGCACCAGATCGGCCGTTGCGACGCAGATGTCGTCGGCCGCGCCATCAAGGGCGGCCAGCAGCTCGGTGTGGAGCGCGCAGATGTTCTGGATGGTCGCCTGAGCGGGAAGCGTAAAAGTGGGCATGAACCTGTGCTCGCGATGTGTTGCGCAGCACTTAGCCGATGATCGCCTGACGACTTCGATCCGGGCGCTTAAGTGTTTTCACAAAAGCCCGGCAAGGGGGGGCAAGGAAGGGGGGAGGGGGGGCACCTGCCTGCAGGCGCGGGGCCCGTCAGGCGGCGTGGCGGCGCTGCTGGGCCAGCCAGGCGCGGGCGCGGCGCTGGGCCTCGGCGATCTCGCGCGCGCTCATGTCCTCGGCCACTTCGGCGCGGGCCGCGGGGGCTTCCTCATGGCCATGGGCGGCGGCCAGGTTAAACCATTTGTGCGCTTCCACCAGATCGCAGGGCGCGCCATGATCGCCGGTGGAAAAGGCCACGCCCAGGCTGAAGCAGGCATCGGCCTCGCCCTGTTCGGCAGCGGCCAGCCAATGGGCCATCGGCAGGGCCGGGCCCATGCTGGCGGCCATCGCATTTCCTGCAAACGGGCCCGGCGTTGCGCCCAGGCCTTCAGATCCTCTGATCATCGCCAATTCCTTCGTGCCGGGCTGCCCTGCGGGCGGCCATTGGCGTCATGACTCGCCGATCATGGTCAATATAAGATTAACGATGTAGTGTTCTCTTGCGGGACAGGATGAAGCCTCCGGGCGTTTCCTTAGTCATTCGTGCTTGTATGGCACAGGCCGCGCCACTATAGGCCAGCCTGCCCGTTGCCGGGCTTGTGCCCGATAAGTGCCGCCGGGCGCGGTCTTTTGGGGGGCAGGTTCCGGCTTTAGTCGGAGGGGTTGATGGCCAACGGTTTGGCAGATGATATCGACGTTCTGGTAAAGGCAAGGCGCTCGCTGGCGGGCGATTATGTCCCCACTGACGATGAAACCTACATGAGCGAGCCGCAGCTGGATTATTTCCGCCGCCTGCTGCAGCAGTGGAAAAAGCTGATTCTCTCCGCCGCGGCCGACACGCTCAGCCAGTTGCAGGAAGGCCCGCTGCGCGAGCCGGACCTGAATGACCGCGCGTCCTCGGAGACCGATTGGGGCATCGAGCTGCGCACGCGTGATCGCCAGCGCAAGCTGATCGCCAAGATCGATTCGGCCCTGCGCCGCATCGAGGAAGGCGAATATGGCTTTTGCGAAGTGACCGGCGAGCCGATCGGCCTTGGCCGGCTGGTTGCCCGCCCCATCGCCACGATGACGGTGGAAGCCCAGGAAGCCCATGAACGCCGGGAGAAAATCTCGCGCGACGATTGAGCGCTGTTGCCGGCGCGGGCGGCAGGCCTGCCAGCGCCGGCAAGAGATTGTTAAGTGCTTTACCTTAGTTTACAGTCTTGCGCGGAGGCTGTTGTTCCGTGCTGTCAGCAATCCGGATAAGAACCGAGTAGGCCGGCCCATGAGCGATTCCGATCAACGCCTTCAGCCGCGAGACAGCCTGTTCCTGCTGGCCCGGCTGCGCCTTGTCGGCGATGTGGCGGAATGGCGGGTGAAGGTGCGCAACCTGTCGGCCAGCGGGCTGATGGCCGAGGGCGATATCGATATCCAGCGCGGCACTGCCGTGCAGATCGAACTGCGCAATCTGGGCTGGGTCAACGGGCTGGTGGCCTGGGTGCAGGGCAATCGCCTCGGCGTGGCGCTGGAGCAGGAGATCGATCCCAAATCGGTGCGCGCCCAGCCCGATGCCACCGCCGCCGACGAGCGCGCCTATTATCACCGCCCCTCGCTGACGGCCGCCGCGCAAACCCACGCGCCCGATCCGCGCCGCCTGCGCAAGATCTAGCCCGCCGCGAGAAACCGACCCTCCGCGAGAGGCCGGTTGCCGCGCCGGCCCAACCCCATTAGGCTGTGGCCGATGCTTGCCGGCGACACGCTTTCCCTTCTCCCGCTGGAGCGGCTGCCCCCTCTCCCGCCGAAGCGACAGGGCCTGTGGCGCGCCCCGGCGCTGCTGGGCATCTGCGCGCTGCTGGCCGCTTGCGGCCATGGCCAGGGCCAGACGGTGGATGTGGCGGTGATCGGCGCGCCGGCCAGCCTGTTTGCCGCGCCGGCCAGCCCGCCTGCCGCGGCTAGCGCCGACCAGCACCTGCTCCAGCACCTGCTGCTGTCGGCCACGCGCGAGGGGCTGGTGGCTTTCGACGAGGAAGGCAAGATCGTGCCGGCCATTGCCGATCGCTGGATCGTGGCCGACGATGGGCAAAGCTTCATCTTCCGCCTGCGCGATGGCACCTGGCCGGATGGCGCGGGGCTGACCGGCGATTCGGTGCGCCAGGCGCTGCATGCCGCGATAGAGGCCGCCCGCAAGGGGCCCTTGGCCGGCGATCTGGCGATGATCACCGATGTGCGGGCGATGGCCGGCCGGGTGGTGGAAATCCGCCTGACCCAGCCGATGCCCGATTTCCTGCAACTGCTGGCCCAGCCCGAACTGGGGGTGATGCACCACGGCAAGGGCACCGGGCCGATGCTGCTGCACCGCGAGGGCGATGCGGCCGTGCTGGTGCCCATCGCGCCGGAAAAGCGCGGCGCGCCGGCGGTGGAAGGCTGGGCCGACATGGCGCATGACCTGCGCCTGCGGGCGCTGCCGGCCGATGCGGCGCTGGCCGAACTGGCCGCCGGCCATGTGCAGGTGGTACTGGGCGGCGGCTTTGCCGATCTGCCACGGCTGCGCGCGCGCGCGCTCGATCAGCGGCAGTTGCGGCTGGATCCGGTGAGCGGCCTGTTTGGCCTGGCCGTGGCCGATACCGGCGGCCTGCTGGCCACGCCCCAGCTGCGCGAGGCGATTGCCATGGCGATCGACCGCGATTCGCTGGCCACCACGATCGCGCCGGCTGGCTGGGCCGCCAGCAGCCGGGTGCTGCCCACCGGCCTTGGCAGCGAATCGCTGGCCACGGCCGAACGTTGGTCCGATATCGATCTGGATGGCCGGCGCACGCTGGCGCTGCGGCGAATCGCCCTGTGGGCGGGCGCGGCGCACCAGCATCCGGTGCTGCGCATCGCCCTGCCGGAAGGGCCGGGCGCGGATCTGCTGTTCGACCGGCTGAGCAATGATCTGGCCGATGTGGAAGTGGGCGCGCAGCGCGTGGGCATGGATCAGCCGGCCGATCTGCGGCTGGTCGACGAAGTGGCGCCATATGCCAGGTTAAGCTGGTTTTTCAGCAGGTTGTCTTGCAGGGTGAGGGGCCCTGGCTGCGCCCCCCAGGCCGATGCGCTGGCCCAGCAGGCAGCGCTCGCCGCTGATCCGGCCAGCGCCCGGGCGCTGTATGGCGAGGCCGGGCGGCAACTGGCAGAAGCCAATGTTTTCATTCCTTTCGGCCCGCCGATCCGGTGGTCTGCGGTGGCCGGGGGCACCACCGGCTTTGCGATTAACCGTATCGCTGTGCATCCGCTGCTGCCGCTGGCGATTCGCCCGCGCTAGCAGGCACAATCCTGCCGGCCCGGCGGCAAAAAACCGACCGCCGGACAATTTCATCCAAAATTAACCTTTCGCCTTCAGTGTTGCTATGGTTAATAGTGGATTTTGAGCCCGGATTGGGCCCTATCTGCTATGCGGGGCAAAAGGGGATTTACCCATGCGCGTGTTGTTGATCGAGGATGAACCGGCCACGGCAAGGGCTATCGAGCTCATGCTTACCACCGAGGGCTTCAATGTATATTCCACCGATCTGGGGGAAGAAGGCCTCGATCTTGGCAAGCTCTACGATTACGATATCATCCTTCTCGATCTCAACCTGCCCGATATGCATGGCTATGATGTGCTGAAGAAGCTGCGCGTCGCCAAGGTGCAGACGCCGGTGCTTATTCTGTCGGGCATCTCGGAAATGGATTCGAAAGTGCGCAGCTTCGGCTTCGGCGCTGACGACTACGTGACCAAGCCTTTCCACCGCGAAGAGCTGATCGCCCGCATCCACGCCGTGGTGCGCCGCTCGAAGGGCCATTCGCAATCGGTCATCCGCACTGGCAAGCTGTGCGTCAACCTCGATGCGAAGACGGTGGAAGTGGATAGCGCGCGCGTCCATCTCACCGGCAAGGAATATGCCATGCTGGAGCTGCTGAGCCTGCGCAAGGGCACCACGCTCACCAAGGAAATGTTCCTCAACCACCTCTATGGCGGGATGGACGAGCCCGAGCTCAAGATCATCGACGTGTTCATCTGCAAGCTGCGCAAGAAGCTGGCCCATGCCTGCGGCGGCGAGAACTACATCGAGACGGTGTGGGGCCGCGGCTATGTGCTGCGCGATCCCGATGAGGCTGCCTTCGCCGCCTGACCAGCGCCGGCAGACCCAATGCAAAGGCCCGCCCCTGCCCCGGCGGGCCTTTGCCGTTTGGGGGGGAGGCAAGGGCTGCACCCCTGCCGCAATCCCCCCCTAAAACCTCATTTGCGCCGATAACGGAAATACCACACCTCATGCCCGTAGACATTGCGGGCCTTGGCCTCATAGCGCGTTTCCGGCCAGCCCGAGGGGCGGTTCTGGAAATCGCTGGCGGTGCTGGCCAGCCATTCGAACTGGTGGGTGTGGCGCTGCATCACCATCAGCGCGTGGCGCAGATAGATGGCATGGTCGGTGCCGAAGCGCAGCTCGCCGCCCGGCTTCAGCTTGGCGGCAAACAGGTCCACCGGCCCGTCGTTCATCATCCGGCGCTTGGCGTGGCGGGCCTTGGGCCAGGGGTCCGGGTGAAGCAGGTAGAGGAACGACAGCGCCCCGTCGGGGATGCGGCGCAGCACCTCCAGTGCATCGCCATGGTGGATGCGCACATTGCCCAGCGGCGGGTGCTGGCCGTTGTCGCCCGCCACATGGGTCAGCGCCTGGGCCACGCCGTTGAGGAAAGGCTCGGCGCCGATGAAGCCGTGGCCGGGCAGCATGTCGGCGCGGAAGGCCATATGCTCGCCGCCGCCAAAGCCGATCTCGAAATGGAGCGGGCAGGCCTCGCCAAACAGGCCTTCGGCAGTCACGGGCCCTTCGGCGGGCACGGCAATGCGCGGCAGCAGGTCATCCACCAGCGCCTGTTGCCCGGCGCGCAGGGGTTTGCCCTTGGCGCGGCCGTAGAGCCGGTTGAGCGTGGTGGGATCGCCGTCTTTATGTGCCGTCATGGCGCCGGCGGATGGCAGGCGCGGGCGCGGGGGTCAAGTGGGCTGGGGCCGGGCCGGGCGGAACCAATGCGCGCGCCGGCGATTGTGTGCGCAAGCGGCGTTGCGCCGGCTCAAGGAGGTGTGATGATCGTTTTTGGCTGCCTGGGGCTGATCGTGCTGCCGCTGCTGGGCTTTTTTGCCGGCCTGTGGCTGGGCGGGCCGCTGGTGGGGGCCTGGTGCGCGGGCGCGGGCTTTGTGCTGGCCGCAGCGCTGTCGGTGGTGATGACCTATGCGATGGTGAAGGCCAGAGCCTGACCGCAAGGGCGCCGGGCGGGGCGAGGGGCCATCCCCCCGCCCCGCCCGGGCGCCGCTTCAGCCTGCCACTTCGGCCGCCGCCAGCACCGCCAGCGTCAGCACATCGGGGGCGATGGCGGTCATCGGCACGATCTGCACCGGCTTTTCCATGCCCACCAGCATCGGCCCGATCGCCGTGTTGCCGCCCAGTTCGCGCAGCAGCTTGGCCGCGATATTGGCCGATTGCAGGCCGGGGAAGATCAACACATTGGCCGGGGCCGTGAGGCGCGAGAAGGGATAGAGCTTCATCACCGTGGGGTTGAGCGCGGCATCGGGGGCCACCTCGCCCTCATATTCGAAGCCCGGCTGCTCCTCGTCGAGGATGGCGATGGCGCCGCGCAGCGGCTCCAGCCAGCGGCCCTGCGGATTGCCGAAAGTGGAATAGGAGAGGAAGGCCACCCGCGGCTCATGGCCCAGGCGCCGGGCCACAGCGGCGGTTTCCTTGGCGATCACCGCCAGGTCTTCGGCGGTGGGGCGTTCGTTGCAGGTGGTGTCGGCCAGGAACACGGTGGTGTTCTTGCCCACCATCACATGGATGCCGAAAGGCAGGTGGCCGGGCTTGGGATCCAGCACATGGCGCACTTCCTTCATCGTCTGCGCGAAGGGGCGGGTGATGCCGGTGACCAGCGCATCGCCCACGCCCAGCTTCAGCAGCGCCGAGGCAAAGGCGTTGCGATCCTGGTTGACCATGCGCTTGATGTCGCGCTCCAGATAGCCGCGGCGCTGCAGGCGGTCATAGAGCATGCGGCCCATCGCTTCCACATGCACGCTGTCGGCGGCATTGTGGATTTCCCAGCCATCGGGGTTGCCCACGCCCAGTTCCACCAGCTTGTCGCGCACGGCCTGGGTGCGGCCCACCAGCACCGGCGTGCCATAGCCGAAATCGCGGAACTGGATCGCGGCGCGCAGCACCACCTCGTTTTCCGCCTCGGCGAAGATCACCCGCTTGGGGTTCTCCTTCACCTGGGCATACACTTGCGTGAGCACCGAGGTGGTGGGGTTGAGGCGGGCCTTCAGCTGATGGCGATAGGCGTCGAAATCCTCGATCGGCTTTTGCGCCACGCCGGTTTCCATCGCCGCCTTGGCAACGGCGGAAGGCACGATCTCCATCAGCCGCGGATCGAACGGGGCGGGGATGATGTAATCGCGCCCGAAGCTGTGGTTCCTGCCATAGGCCAGCGCCACTTCCTCGGGCACCTGCTGGCGCGCCAGTTCGGCAATGGCATTGGCCGCGGCGATCTTCATCTCTTCGTTGATGGCCGTGGCCCGCACATCCAGCGCGCCGCGGAAGATGAAGGGGAAGCCCAGCACATTGTTGACCTGGTTGGGATAATCCGACCGGCCGGTGGCGATGATGGCATCGGGCCGGGCAGCGCGCGCCTCGGGCGGGGTGATCTCGGGGTCAGGGTTGGCCATGGCAAAGATGATCGGCTCTGCGGCCATCTTCTTCACATAGTCCGCCTTCAGCGCGCCGGCGGCGGAAAGGCCAATGAACACATCGGCCCCCACCAGCGCCTCTTCCAGCGTGCGGGCGGGGGTGTCCACCGCATGGGCGCTCTTCCACTGGTCCATGCCGGTTTCGCGGCCGCGCCAGATGGTGCCCTGCCGGTCGCAGACGACCACATTCTGATGCGGCACGCCCATGCTCTTGATCAGCGCGGTGCAGGCCAGCGCCGAAGCGCCGGCGCCGTTCACCACCACCTTGATGTCCTTCAGCTCGCGGTTGGTGAGCAGGCAGGCGTTGATGAGGCCGGCCGCGGCGATGATCGCGGTGCCATGCTGGTCGTCGTGCATGACAGGGATCTTCATGCGCTCGCGCAGGGCCTGCTCGATGACGAAGCATTCGGGCGCCTTGATGTCTTCAAGGTTGATGCCGCCAAAGCTGGGCTCCATCAGCGCGATCGCCTCGATCAGCGCCTCGGGGTCTTCGCTGGCCATCTCGATGTCGATCGAATCGACATCGGCAAAGCGCTTGAACAGCACCGCCTTGCCTTCCATCACCGGCTTGGAGGCCAGCGCGCCCAGATTGCCCATGCCCAGAATGGCCGTGCCGTTCGAGATGACGGCAACCAGATTGCCGCGCGCGGTATAGTCGTAGGCGGTGGCGGGATTGTCGGCGATGGCCTGCACCGGCACTGCCACGCCCGGCGAATAGGCGAGGCTGAGATCGCGCTGGGTCGCCATCGGCTTGGAGGCGATGATCTCGATTTTGCCCGGGCGGATGGTGTTATGGTAGAACAGCGCCTCGCGCTCGGTGAAACGAACGTTGCTTTCCTCGGACACCAAAACTTTCTCCTTCTTTGCCCCAGCCCTAACCACAATGCGAGGCCCGCGATAGGGGAAAGCGTGGGATGGTGCCATTCCCTGTCATCGATTTCGCGGCTAACCCCGTGGGCATGAGCGATGCCCCCACCCCGATGATGAGCCAATATCTTGCGCTGAAGGCAGAGGCCGGCAACAGCCTGCTGTTCTACCGCATGGGCGACTTTTTCGAGCTGTTTTTCGAGGATGCGCGCCTGGCCGCGCAGATCCTCGATATTGCCCTCACCAGCCGGGGCGAACATGCCGGCGCCCCCATCCCGATGTGCGGCGTGCCGGTGCATGCGGCCGAGAATTACCTGGCCCGCCTCATTCGCGCCGGTTGCCGGGTGGCAATTGCCGAACAGGTGGAAACGCCCGAGGAAGCCAAGAAGCGCGGCGGCTCCAAGGCGCTAGTGCGGCGCGCCATCGTCCGCTTCGTGACGGCCGGCACGCTGACCGAGGAAGCCCTGCTGGAGCCGCGCCGGGCCAATGTGCTGGCGGCCCTGTGCGAGCTGCGCGGGGCGATCGGCATTGCCTCGGTCGATATTTCCACCGGCCGGATGGAGCTGGAGGAATGCGCCCCCGAGCAGCTGGGGGCAGCGCTGGCCCGCATTGGCGCCAGCGAACTGGTGGCGAGCGACGGCTGGGATGCCGGCCCGCTGGAAGCCACCCCCCGCCCGGCCGCCGATTTTGCCAGCGAGGCGGGCACGCAGCGCCTGTGCGCGCTGCATGGCGTGGGCACGCTCGACGGGTTTGGCAGTTTCAGCCGGGCGATGCTGGCGGCCGCGGCCGGGCTTGTCGCCTATCTCGATCATGTCGGGCGGGGCAGCCTGCCGCTGCTGCTGCCGCCGGTGGCGCGCGTTCACGCCGGGCATCTCGCCATGGACGAGGCGACGCGCGCGAGCCTCGAAATCCTGCAATCGGCCGCCGGCGCGCGGGAAGGCAGCCTGGTCGCCACGGTGGACCGCTGCGTTACCGGCCCCGGCGCGCGCCAGCTGGCCGAGGATCTGGCCGCCCCGCTGATGGATCGCGCCGCCATCGGGGCGCGGCTGGCGCTGGTGGGCTGGCTGCATGAAGAGGCGCTGCTGCGCGAGGATCTGCGCGCGGCCTTGCGCGGCCTGCCCGATGTGGGCCGGGCGCTGGGGCGGGTGGTGGCCGGGCGCGGCTCCCCGCGAGATCTGGGGCAGCTGCGCGATGGGCTGGCGGGGGCGGCAAGGCTGGCCGCCCTGCTGGCCGCGCAAACCGCGCGCCCGGCGCTGGCAGAGGCGCTGCTGCCCACGCTGGAAGGCCATGAGCCGCTGATCGAGCTGTTCACCCGCGCCCTTGTCGCCACGCCCCCCACAGAGCGCGGGCAGGGCGGTTTCATCGCCGCCGGCTATGATGCCGCGCTGGATGAACTGCGCGCCATCTCGCGCGATGCCCGCGTGGCGATCGCCGCGCTGGAAGCGAAATACCGCGAGGAGACCGGCATTGCCGCGCTCAAGATCAAGCACAATGGCGTGCTGGGCTATTTCATCGAAGTGCCCGCGGCCCGGGCCGATGCGCTGCTGGCGGCCGGCAGCGGCTTCACCCACCGCCAGACGATGGCCGGCGCCATGCGCTTC
>DASRYE010000309.1:0-11338 GCA_035653915.1 Novosphingobium sp.
ACCTGGAAGATGGGTGCGTCTTCGTCCTTGTTGATGGCGATGATGGTTTTGCTGTCCTTCATGCCGGCGAGGTGCTGGATGGCGCCGGAAATGCCGACGGCCACATAGACTTCAGGCGCGACGATCTTGCCGGTCTGGCCGACCTGATAGTCGTTCGGCACATAGCCGGCATCGACGGCGGCGCGGCTGGCGCCAACGGCCGCGCCCAGCTTGTCGGCTAGCGGGAAGATGGTGGCCTGGAAAGTGGCCGCATCCTTCAGCGCCCGCCCGCCCGAGACGATGATCTTGGCCGACGTCAGCTCAGGGCGTTCCGACTTGGCGATCTCGGCGCCAAGGAAGCTGGAAAGGCCGGCATCGCCCGCGCCCGCAATCGCCTCGATGGCAGCGCTGCCACCCTCGGCTGCGGCCTTGGCAAAAGCGGTGCCGCGCACGGTGATGACGAGCTTGGCATCGGTGCTCTCCACCGTGGCGATGGCATTGCCGGCATAGGTCGGCCGGGTGAAGGTCTTGGGGCCCTCCACGCTGAGGATCTCCGACAGCTGCGCCACATCGATCAGCGCGGCCACGCGCGGGGCAATGTTCTTGGCGCCGGCCGTGGCGGTGGCGACAAACGCGTCATAGCCGCCCATCAGCCCGGCCACCAGCGGCGCCACATTCTCGGCCAGCCCATGGGCATAGGCGGCATCATCGGCCACCAGCACCTTGGCGACGCCGGCAATCTGCGCCGCCTGCGCGGCAACGCCGGCAACGCCCGCGCCCGCCACCAGCAGATGCACCTCGCCGCCCAGCTGGCCGGCCGCGGTTACCGCCGCCAGCGTCGCATCCTTCAGCGCGGCGCCATCCTGTTCAACCCAAACCAATGCGGTCATTGTTCGTGATCCTTATTTGCGAGGGAAGGTCGGAGAAGGGAGGGAGGGGTGCGAGGGTTATTACCCTCGCGCTCCCGTTATCTGGCCGCCTTGCGCTGCCATCGCCATGAGGCGCAAAGCGGCGAAGCCGCAGTGTTCATAGCCTCCGGCGGGGCGGCGTCGCGCTTTGGGCACCGCCACCGCCCATGTAACGGGAGCGCGAGGGTGATAACCCTCGCAACCCTCACCTCACCCCTTCAGGCGACCCCCAGTTCCTTGAGCTTGCCCACCAGCGCATCGACATCGGCGACCTTGATGCCGGCCGCGCGCACCGGCGGCTCGGCCACCTTCAGCACCTTGAGCCGCGGCGCCACATCGACCCCGTAGTCGGCCGGCGCCTTGGTGGCGAGCGGCTTGGACTTCGCCTTCATGATGTTCGGCAGCGAGGCATAGCGCGGCTCGTTCAGGCGCAGGTCCGTCGTCACGATCGCCGGCAGCGCCAGGCGCACCGTCTCCAGCCCGCCATCCACTTCGCGCGTCACCTGCACGTGGTCGCCGGCCACTTCCACCTTGCTGGCAAAGGTGCCCTGCGGGCGCCCCAGCAGCGCGGCCAGCATCTGCCCGGTCTGGTTGCTGTCATCGTCGATCGCCTGCTTGCCCAGGATCACCAGGCCCGGCGTTTCCTCGCCAGCCACCTTCGCCAGCAGCTTCGCCACGCCCAGCGGCTCCACTTCTTCATCGGTGCTGATCAAAATCGCCCGGTCCGCGCCCATCGCCAGCGCCGTGCGCAGCGTCTCGGCCGCCTTCGCAGGCCCGATCGACACCACCACAACCTCCGACGCCACCCCCTGTTCCTTCAGGCGGATCCCTTCTTCAACCGCGATCTCGTCAAACGGGTTCATGCTCATCTTCACGTTCGACAGGTCCACACCCGTCCCGTCCGCCTTCACTCGCGGCTTCACGTTGTAGTCTATCACACGCTTCACCGGCACCAGTATCTTCATGAATCTCCCTTTCGAATCCGGTTGTCGTTGGCGATCGGCCGGGCTCAGCCCAGAGCTTGCATGAGGGCCGGGGCGCCGTCGTTCCAGCCGAGAACAGGGGCGCTCTCCCGGGCGATGAGCGCGATGACATCGCCGACCAGCAGATCGTGGGTGCCATGGGAAAGGGTTGCGCGCAATCTGCAGAAGATCGCCGCCGGCGCGCCGGCCAGGTGCCAGCCATGGGTATTGCGGCGCCAGGCGGGGTCGGCAAAGCGTTCGTGGCGGCGGGCGGGATCGGCAAAGGGGCCGATCTGCCCGGCCGTTTCCGGGCCCAGCAGGTTGATGCAAAAGGCGCCCGCGCGCAGCAGCGCGGCATGGCCCGCACCCGAGCGGTTTACCGCAACGGCCATGGCCGGCGGTTCCAGCGAGACCGGCATGATTGCCGACATGGCCAGCCCGGCAGGCGCGTCGGTCAAGGGATCGTGGCAGCTGACGAGGCCGAGCGGGGCCGGCATGAAACGCAGCACGCGCTTCAGCAGAACGGCCAGATCAGCATCTGCCGTGGGCGGGGAAGTGGCCATGAGAGGGGCAATGGTCCTGTGAGGGCACGGGCGCGCCGGCGGGCGGGCGCCCGTGCGGGAAGGGATCAGGCGGCGGTGTTTTCCCAGGGCGCCTCGGTGGTGCCCTGGGCCACATAGCGGCCGTTCACGCGCTTCTGGAACTCCTCGGCGCGCGCGCGCGGATTGTAGAACTGGCGATACCAGATGCGCAGCTTGTCGAAGGGGCCATCGCCGCGCACGATCATCGGGTGCACGCAGGCGCGCTTGTTGCCCCAGATCTCGAAATCCTGGGCAAAGGCATAGACGCCGGCATCCTCATAGCCGCGGGCGGTGGCGATGTCTTCGGGCGTGGGCGTGGCATGGGCCACCTTCACCATCAGCCCATACCACACCTTGATGCGGCCATCGTCGACGGGCGTGTGGGCGATGAGCATCAGCGAGGGATATTCGCCCACCATGATCGATTGCAGGATGCCGGGCCCTGTATACCAGGTGTCGTTCAGCATGGGTTCGGCGCCGGCCAGGGTCTTGTGGCCACCCAGCAGGATCTGGCGCACCGTGATGCCGTCGAACTCATTTTCGAAGCGCATCATCTCGATGGTGCCGTGCACCGGTTCGAGATGGGCCTTGTCGGTCATGTTGTCGACGATTTCCTGCGGGTGGCAGTCCAGCTCGCCCAGGCAGCGCAAGGTCCACGGCACCCACTGATCAGCGCCATGATCGGCGAAATCGGGCAGGTCGTAGTCGGGCTCTGCGCCTTCCTCGTCGTGCCAGATCCACAGGGCGCCGGCGCGTTCCACCACCGGCCAGCTCTTCACGCAGGCGCGCTTGGGGATGGGCGCGGGCGAATAGGGGATCTCGTTGCACTGGCCATCGGCGCCAAAGCGCCAGGCGTGATAGGGGCAGCGGATATTGTCGCCTTCGACATGCTTCCTGTCGGTCACCACATAGGAGGTGGTATTTTTGGCGAGGTGGGTGCCCATATGCGGGCAATAGGCCTCCAGCAGGATCGGCTTGCCCGATGCCTGGCCGCGATAGAGCACCATGTCCTGGCCGAAAAAGCGCAGGGCGACGGGGGTTTGGCTGGCCTCTTCGGCAGCGGCGATCATGAACCAGCCGCGCGGGTAGGTGAATTCGCCCAGCTTGTAATCTTCAGTCTTGGCCATTTTCGGGAATCCTCCGGTTTCCCGCCAGCATAGATCATGTCGTAGGTGTTCGGAAGATGGATTCCGACAAACTCAATTTATGTCGGTAAAAATGGCATTCATGCGTAAAATTTCTCATACATTTCTACGCATCATTCCCCTGCCCCAGCTCCTCGGCCTGGCGCTCGGCGGTGATGCGCGAGATGCCGGCATTGTAGCTGAGCGTGCGCACCGCCACCGAGGTTTCCACCTGCTGCACGCCGGGGATGGCCACGATCCGGTCGGAGGCCAGGGCAAACACCTCGTCCAGCTCGCCAAACAGGCACATCGCCACCAGGTTGAACGGCCCGGTGGTGATCAGCACGGCATTCACCTCGGGCCAGGCGGCAATTTCCTGCGAGACAGCACGCAGCCGGCCCGGTTCGGCGAGGATGTTGATGAAGGCGAGGCGGGTTTTTTCCGCAACGCCATAGCCGGTGATGGCAGTGAAGGCGATCAGCCCATCCTGCTGCAGGCGGCGGATGCGGCCCCGCACGGTGCCCTCGGTGACGTTCAGCTCGGCGGCGATCTTGCGGTTGGAGACGCGCGCATCGCGGGCCAGCAGGGCGATCAGCTGGCGGTCGAGCTCGTCAAGCTGGGGGGCAGACATGTGCGGTTCGGCTCCTTGCCTCGCGCCGGTTTGCCTTTGCGGCTGGCCGGGCGCGGGGCCCGGGGCGCAATCGCGTTGTCAAACCGGTGTTTTCTTCTGCCATGCTAGTGCGTGGGCGCCCCTGTGGCGTCAACAGGAATATGCCGCGGCGGGGGCTGGTGGCGTGCCGGCGATTTTTCTGAAAATCGTATTCCAGAAAAATATAAATTACGCATATTTGGCATTAATACCCGATAAAATGCATTGTTTGCGTTGTCGTATGGCCGGTGCTATCGCTGATCGCAACAGAGCGGGAGCGCGGCCGGCACACCGGCGCGAGGAGCGAGGAAAAGGCGGTCTATGACAGAGGCGTGGGACAGGCAGACGGATATTCTCGTGGTCGGCTCGGGCGCGGGGGGCATGCTGTGCGCGCTGGTGGGGGCAGAAGCGGGCGCCGATGTGCTGATCGTGGAAAAGGCGCCGCTGTGGGGCGGCACCTCGGCCACATCGGGCGCGGGGATCTGGATTCCGGGCAGCAGCATGGCCCGCCAGGCCGGCTTCGAGGATGACCTCGAGGCGGCCTTCACCTATGTGCGGGGCCTGTCGGCGGCCAATGTGCCCGATGCCAATATCCGCGCCTTTGTGGAAAATGCCGCCCCCATGCTCGATTGGCTGGTGGCGCACACGCCGGTGCAATACATGGCCTTCCCCTATCCCGATTATCATGCCGAAAACCCCGGCGGATCGCCCACCGGTTTTCGCACCCACATGCCGCTGCCGCTCGACGGGCGGCGGCTGGGGCGCGATGTGCGCAGCCAGCGCTTTCCCTCGCCGGCGGCCAGCCTGTTCGGCTATATCAACTGGCACTTCGACGAGACCTATGCGCTGCTCTATCGCGCCAAGGGCTGGCCATGGCTGCTGGCGCGCCGGCTGGCGGCCTATTGGCTGGATCTGCCCTTCCGCTTCACCTCGCGCAAGGATCGCCGGTTGACGCTGGGCAATGCGCTGACCGGCGGGCTGCGCATGGCGCTGAACCGGCGCGGGGTGCCGCTGTGGCTGAACACGGGCCTGGTGGAGCTGGTGGAAGAGAACGGCCGGGTGACAGGCGCTGTGGTGATGCGCCAAGGGCAGCGGCTGCGCATTGGCGCGCGGCGCGGGGTGGTGCTGGCAGCGGGCGGCTTCGACAAGAACGGGCAGATGCGCGCGGCCTATGCGCCGTTCTATCCCAGCGCCGAGCGTTCGGGCGGGGTGAGCAGCAACACCGGCGATGCCATCCGCGCCGGGCAGGCGCTGGGCGCGCGCACGCTGAACCTGCAATCGGCCTGGGCGGCGCCGGTGTTCCATGTGCCCGGCGAGGATCGCGGGCGGCTGTGCACGATCGAGCGGGCGCTGCCCGGCTGCATCATGGTCGACCAGCGGGGCGAGCGCTATCTCAACGAGGCCGCCTCCTATCACGTGGTGGGCCAGCAGATGGCCCGCCGCCAGCAGCAGGCCGGCAATGCCAGCCCCAGCTGGATGATCTTCGACCACCGCTATCGCCATGCCTATGCGATGGGCCCGGTCTATCCGCTGATCCCCGACTGGCTGCACCGCCGCGCCATCCGCTCGACCCTGCACAAGGCGCGCAGCATCGGTGAACTGGGCGCGCGCATCGGCGTGGATCCGGTGCGGCTGGCGGCCACGGTGGCGCGTTTCAACCGCTTTGCCGCGAACGGCGAGGACCCCGATTTCCACCGCGGCGAGGCCGCTTACGATCGCATGTATGGCGATCCGCGCCATGGGCCCAACCCCTGCCTCAGGCCGATCGAGCAGGGGCCGTTCTATGCCATGCCGATCTATCCCGGCGATATCGGCACCAATGGCGGCCTGCTGACCGATGCCGAGGCACAGGTGATCGGCGCCGACGGGGCGCCGGTGGCAGGGCTCTTTGCCATTGGCAACAGCGCGGCCTCGGCCATGGGCGAAAGCTATCCGGGCGCCGGCGTGACGATCGGCCCGGCGATGACCTTTGGCTATATCGCCGCGCGCCGGATGATGGGCGCCTGAGCGCCCGCAACCACCACACTCAGGGGGAGAGATCATGCTGTTTGCCGGAAAGAAGGTGCTGGTCACCGGTGCCGCCTCGGGGATCGGGCGGGCCACGGCCATCCGCTTTGCCGCCGAGGGCGCCGAGGTGACGATCGGCGACATCAACGCCGCCGGCCTTGCCGAAACCGCCGCGCACATGGCCCGCCCGCCGCGCCAGCAGCTTTTCGACGCGGCCGATGCGGCCTCGTGCCAGGCGCTGGTGGCGGCCGCGGCCACAGAGGGGCTGGATGTGCTGTGCAATATCTCGGGCATCCTGCAATGGGGCCCGTCGGAAGAGTTTGCCGTTGCCGATTTTGCCCGCGTGCTGGCGATCAACACCACCAGCGTGTTTGCCCTGTGCCAGGCGGCGCTGCCGCATCTGCTGGCCTCTGGCGGCAATATCGTCAACACCGCTTCCACCGCCGGGCTTCAGGGCACGGCCTATTCGGTGGCCTATGCCGCTTCCAAACATGCGGTGGTGGGCCTTACCAAAAGCCTGGCGGTGGAATTTGCCGCGCGCGGGGTGCGGGTGAACGCGGTGTGCCCGGGCCAGGTGCGCACGCCGATGACGCAAGGCCGCCCGCCGCTGGGCGAGATCGACTGGGCGCTGGTGATGCGCAATGCCCCCAAGCTGGCCGATGGCATCTGCGCGCCCGAGGATGTCGCCGAGATGTTCGCTTTCCTGGCCAGCGCGCGGGCCGGCAAGATCACCGGGGCGGTGTTTGCGGTGGATGGGGGGCAGCTGGCGGGCTGAGCAGGATCCGCGCTGCCGCGTTCCCATCGAGCAGCGCGTTGTCGCGCCGGGCCACCAGCCACTGGCCGGCCCGGCGCGACAGGTGCCAGCGGTTGGCCGCAACGCGATGGGCGGCAAAACCGCTGGCACCGCTTTTGAAGACGATGCTGTGGCCGCAGGCGGTGGCCGTATCGCCATCGAGGCAGATCGCCACCGGCCCCAGCAGATGGGCGCAGCCATCGGCCATCAGCGCGCGGTGATGGGGCGTTTCCAGCAGGGCGGCAATGGCGGCTCTGCCGCGTGCCTCGGCAAAGCCGGCGATGGCATAGATGCCATCGGGCGCGAAAAGGGCGGCAACCCTTGCGCCATCGCCCGCATCGGCCAGCGGGCCATAGGCGGCGATCAGCGCGCGGATCGCTTCCAGATCCTCCAGCCGGGCCAGCCGCGCGGCCAGCGCCGCCAGCGCCGGATCAGCCATGCGCGCGCGCCTGCTGGGCCGCGCTGCGCCCCGCCTGCCGGCCGAAGAAGGTGCAATCGGCAAGGCTCAGGCCAGAGGCATAGCCATGCCCCCAGGCCGGCAGGCCGCTGGTGCAGCGCCCGGCGGCAAACAGGCCGGCGATGGGCCGCCCCTCGCGGTCCAGCACTTCGCCATCGCAGCTGGTGTGCAGGCCGCCCAGCGTGAAGAAGCTGAAATAGCTGGTGGCAAAATGCAGTTCCAGCGCGATGAAGGGCCCCTGGTCGAGCGCGGTGAGGATCGGCGGGCGCTTGCCGAACAGGGGGTCGCGGCCCTCGCGGGCATGGGCGTTGTAGAAGGCCATGGTGGCCGACAGCGTGCCCGCGGCCATGCCCAGCTCGCCCTCCACCTCTGCCCAATCGGCGCCGGTGCCGGCGATGGTGATGCCGGCCAGATCGAGCGGCTGGCTGAAATGGGCATTGTCGAGCAGCAGATAGACCTGCTCTCCGGGCTGGTCGAGCGCCACCCGGCTGACCCGGCCGTGATAGCAATCCTCGTTGATGAAGCGCTGCCCGGCGCGGTTGACGAAAACGCCATGGGCATGGGCCTCGGGCATGGTCCAGGGGCAGGTGGAGAAGAACTGCTCCATGTGGATCGCCTCGCCGCCGGCGCCCAGCCCCAGCAGGATGCCCCCGCCATCGTCCTTGTCGCCGATGGGGCTGGAAAGGCGCAGCGTGTCGGGGCAATATTTGCGGCGCATGGCCTCGTTCATGGCAAAGCCGCCGGTGGCCAGCACCACGCCGCGCCGCGCCTTCACGAAGCAGGGCCGGTTGTCGATCCGCACGACAAGGCCGACGATCGCCCCTGCCTCCTCGATCAGCGCCAGGCCGCGCGCATCGCAATGGATCGCCACCCCCAGCGCCCTTGCCCGCGCTTCCAGAATATCGACCAGCGGCCGCCCGCCGCCCCAGCCCATATGGGCGATGACATGGCCGCGCGGGGCCGGCCGGGCGAGGTCGCAAAAGGGCGCTGCCGCCTCGCTGCCCGACCAGATGAGCGTGGAATCATCGGTCGGCTCGATATGTTTGCCAGGCAGATAGTTGCCGCGATAGGGCACTCCTTGCGCCTTCAGCCAGTCGTAATGGGCGAGCGACTGGCGGGCATAGAGATCGCATTTGGCGGTGTCGGCGCAAGGGCCCCCGGCGGCCTTCAGATAGGCGGCCAGATCCTCGGCGCTGTCTTCAAAGCCGGCGGCGCGCTGGGCATCGGTGCCGCCGCCGATATAGATCTCGCCGCCCGAAAGGGCCGAGGCGCCGCCGCTGCCCGAATTGCGCTCGCACAGCATGACCTGCGCGCCCGCCTCTGCCGCCTCGATCGCCGCCGAGGCGCCCGCCGCGCCAAAGCCCAGGATCGCCACATCGGTCTCGAAATCCCACTGCGGCACCTGCGCGGCCGGCAGGGGGCGGTGCATGGACAGGCCTGTCATGTGTTGCTGTCTCACAGGAAGTTGAAGCTTGGTTGGTGGCCGAGAGCGGTGTTGACGAGGTCGCTTGCTCGGTTGTTGGGGTCGTTGGCGACGTGTGCGCGTCCGGCGTTGAGGTCGAGCCAGGGCTGGATGATGGGGCTTGATGTGTAGATGGCGCGCCCGCCCAGGAGCTGGACGATATCATCGACGAGATCGGCCATGCGGCGGACGACGGAAGCGGAGTTGAAGGCGTAGTGGGCGCGTTTGGCCATGGGGATGGGCAGGCGCTGGCGGGCAAGGTCCATGAGGTCGTCGAAGGTGAGGCGCAGGGTGTGCTCCATTTCGGTGACCTGGGCGTGGGCGCGGGCGATGGCGGCCATGAGGAAGGGATCGTCCTTCGAGGCCTTGCCGGTGTTGGTGGAGACGCGGCTCTGGGCGATGTCGATGGCCGCGGTGATGGCGGCGCGGGCGCCGCCGAAGGCAGCGGTGGAGACAGAGCGCATGAAGACCTGGGCCCATGGCAGGGTGTAGAGGGGGGCCGGGTTGGTCTTCTGTCCGGGGTTGTCGCACAGGAAGCCGTCGATGGCGCGGTGCGTGCGGTATTCGGGGACGAAGACATCCTCGACGATGATGTCGTGGCTACCGGTGCCCTGGAGGCCGAAGACGTGCCATGCGTCGGTGTCGATGGCGTAGTCGGCGCGGGGCAGGAGGAAGGCGCGCATGTCGGCTGCGGCGCCTGGCTGGGCGGGGGGCACCATGGCGCCCAGGATCACCCATTGGCAATGGGTCGATCCGGTGGAGAAGCCCCATCGGCCGGAGAGGCGGAAGCCGCCCTCGACAGGGGTGACCTTGCCGACGGGCTGGTAGGAGGAGGAGGCGAGGGTGGCGCTGTTTTCGGCCCAGACCTCGGCCTGGGCGCGCTCGTCGAAGAGGGCCAGCTCGTAGGGGTGGCAGCCGACGACGCCGAACATCCAGCCGGTGGACATGCACCCTTCGGCCAGGGCGCGCTGGACGGCGAAGAAGGTGTTGGGGTGCATTTCGAAGCCGCCCCAGCGCTTGGGCTGGAGGATGCGGAAGAAGCCGGCTTCGTGGAGATCGGCGATGGTTTGGGCGGGGACATCGCGCCCTGCGGTGCAGGCGCGGGCGCGTTCCTTGAGGGTTGGGATCATGGCGTGGGCGCGGGCGATGAGATCATCGGGCGCGGGGGCGCGGTGTGTGTGGTGCGATGTGGCGGCGGTAGCCATGATCAGGGCCTCTTCCGTTTGTGGCGTGGCCGGCGTTTAGCCGATGCTCGTAAAAAAATATGCCAACAGATACGCAAATGGTCAATTGAAAAGCTTGTCGGCTTTGGATAGTGATGTTTTCGAATCTGGCGATCGTGGCAAATCCGCGTCGCGCAAAAAATGGGAGAGCGCGGCTTGGCGGCCGATGGCATCATGGATTTCGCAGGCCGTGTGGCGATCGTCACCGGCGGCACGCGCGGGCTGGGCGCCGGGGTGGCCCGGCGGCTGGCGGCGGCCGGCTTTGCCGTGCATGTGTGCGGGCGCAGCCAGCCTGAAACAGGGCCGCAAGGGATCCGCTTTTCCGCCGTGGATGTGCGCGATGCCGAGGCCGCGCGCGCCTTTGTCGACAGCGTGGCCAGTGCCCATGGCCGGCTGGATCTGCTGGTCAACAATGCCGGCGGCTCGCCCCAGGCCAGCGCGCTGGCCTCCGGCCCGCGCTTTGCCGACGCGATCCTGCGGCTGAACCTGCTGGCGCCGCTTTATATGGCGCAGGCCGCCCATCCGCACATGCGGGCCAGCGGCGGTGGCAGCATCGTCAACATTGCCAGCGTGTCGGCCATTCGCCCGTCGCCGGGCACGGCGGTCTATGGCGCGGCCAAGGCCGGGCTGGTCAGCCTGACGCAGAGCCTGGCGCAGGAATGGGGCCCCGATGGCATCCGTGTCAACGCGATCATCGCCGGGCTGATGGCCACCGAAACCGCCGGCGAGACCTATGGCGATGCCACAGCTCAGGCGGCGGTGGCGGCGTCCATGCCGCTGGGCCGCATGGGCACGGGCGAGGATATCGCCGGCGCGGTGCTGTGGCTGGCCTCGGGCCTGTCGGGCTGGGTCAGCGGGGCGCGCATCAATGTCGATGGGGGCGGCGAGCGCCCCTATTTTCTCGATCTTGTGAAGGGAGGCTGAGCCCATGGGGGTGAAGGCACTGGGCTATGTGGTGATTGCCACCGCCCGTTTGGAGGAATGGGACCGTTTCCTGACCGAAGTGGTGGGGGTGATGCGCGGCGGGCCGGCGGCCGATGGCGGCGCGCTCTACCGGATCGACGGCCGGCCGTTCCGTTTCTGGCTGCAGCCGGCCGCGCAAGAGGCGCTGGCGGCATCGGGCTATGAGATCGCCGATGCCGAGGGCTGGGCGGCGCTGCGCGCGCGCATTGTGGCCGCCGGGCGCCCGGTGG
>DASRYE010000310.1:0-31221 GCA_035653915.1 Novosphingobium sp.
CGCATGGGTGGCAATCGCCCGCCGGTCGCCCGCCGGCAGCCGCAAGATCCGCGCCAGCCCGCCATTATAGACCAGCAGCCGCTGATGCGCATCATAGAGGCACACCCCTTCCGACAGCGTTTCCAGCGTGGCCTGCAGCGCCAGATTGTGCTCGGCCAGCTCGCGCGCCCGCTCGCGCGCGTCCTCGGCCTTCACCTCGGTGATATCGGTGTAGATCCCCACCGTGCCGCCTTCGGAAGTGCGGATCTCGTTAATCTGCAGCCAGCGGCCATCGGCCAGCGCATGCACATGCACGCCATCGGCGGTGGCATGTTCGGCCACCCGGTCGGCCACCCAGCGCTCTGGCGAGCGCAGCGCGGCCATCGTGCGGCCATTGCGCGCCACGGCCAGCACCACATCGCGAAACGGCGCATTCTCCGACAGGTCGGCAATTTCCGGCCAGAAGCGGCGATAGGCATCGTTGCACATGATCAGCCGGTCGGTGCCATCGAACAGGGCAAAACCGTCGGACAGGGATTCGATCGCATCGCGCAGGCGCGTGCGGGCCGCCTCTGCCCGGTGGTGCGCCTCGGCCAGCTCGGCATTGGCCGAGGACAGCCGCCCCAGCGCATCCTTCAGCGCCGCCGTGCGATCGCGCACCAGCCGCTCCAGCGAGATCGCCGTCTCGAACATGGAAAAGGCGCCGCTCTCGAAATCGCTGGCCCGCTCCACCCGCTCGATCAGCGCGGCGTTGATGGTCTCCAGCTGGGCCACCCGCGCTTCCAGCTCGGCCACGCGCGCCTGGCCCGTGTCTGGCGGTGGGGTCAGGGCCGCCGGCCGGCTGCTCATCGGCCGATCACCAGTCCGCTCAGCGTCTGGTTGATATGGGCGGCGCGATATTGCTCGCCATAGGTGTTGAAGCCCACCACCCGCCTCCGCGCATAGAAGCGCGAGACGGCGCCCGTCAGCTGGCGGTTTTCCGCATCGATCCGGTTGAGCACGCAATCAAAGCCGATCACATGGTCGATCTGGCCGATCTCGCCTTCCAGATCGTCGAACAGCGCTTCCAGCTGGGCCAGCCGGTCCACCGGCTCGCCAATGGTAAGCACGATGCCATTGTCGATCGCGCAATAGAAGGTCAGGCTGTCATCCGCATTGACCGACTGCACCGCGCGCACATGATAGCCGCCCCCTGCCCGCACCATCGGCGGATGGGCGGCAAAAAAGGCCGGATCGAGCGGTTCACCCAGCCGGCCGGCCACGCGGCGATATTCCTCGGCCGCCGGCCGCGCGTTGATCTGGAACACGGTGCGGGCATGGGGATCGGCCGCGGTGACGACCATCTTCTCGGCGCCGGGGCGATAGTGATGGGCGGTGAAACCCTGCATCGGCCGCCGGCTGGCCAGAATGGCCACGGCCGCTGCATCCTTCACAAAGCGCCCGCCCACCAGAATGCCGGTTTCCCGGAACCGCAGGCCATCGCCCGAAGAGCCGCCCACCATCACCGTATCGCCCAGCGCTTCCTGCACGGTCATCGCCAGCAGTTCCTCGCGGTGCGACAGGCCATCGACCAGGAACAGCGCCGCCCGGTTGGGAAACGCGCCCCCCTCCTCGCCGCCAGCCGCCACGGCCGCCAGCGCGGTGATCGCCTGGCGCCCCTCGGCCGGCACGAAATGATCGAGATCGTCGAAGCAATGCACCGCCATGCGGAAAGCATCTGCCGGAAAACCAATGAACACCACGCTATCGGCATCATAGCCGCGATCACTCAGTTCGCCGGCGCTGGTGCAGCCGATCAGCGGCATATCGCCCAGCACCTGCTGCAGCGCTTCGGCCAAAGCCTGGCCCGCCAGCCGGTGCGAACAGAACACCAGCCCGCCAGCCAGCGGGCGGCTGCCCATCGCCGCGGCCAGTTCGGCAGCCGCTGCTGCCGGCTCTGCCGCGTGCGAACTGGCCACCACCAGATCCAGATCAGCCCTCGCGGCCTGTTGCGCCACTCCTCTCCTCCACCTTTGGCCGGGTTTGCCCCGTGTAAGGCCGGTGTTCTAGCGCAGCTTGCCCACCGCTCCAAGCGGCAAGCACACAAACGCGCGCCCTACATGCCGATTTCGCGCCGCATCAGGCCGGCGGCAGGCTGTCGCCGCGCAAGGGTTCGCCAGCGGCGGCCAGGCTTTGCGCCTCTTCCTCGCTGAACAGTTCGCTATGCACGAGAAAACGCATGCCCTCGGGCGTTTCCAGGCTCATGCCGGCGCCGCGCCCGGGGGCGGCATCGATGGTCATCCGGGTGTGGCGCATATAGTCGAAATGGGCAGCGCCGATCCACACCGGCGTATCACCCGCCACATGGCCCAACAGCACATCCTGCCCGCCCAGCCGCAAGGTGCCGCGCGGCATGCAGATCGGCGCCGAACCATCGCAGCAGCCGCCAGACTGGTGGAACATCAAAGGCCCATGCAGCGCCGCCAGCCGGGCGATCAGCGCCTGGGCGGCAGGGGTGGCCAACACGCGCGGGGGAATGGCCATGGGCACCTGCGGGCAAATGGAGGCAAGAAAGCCGCCCGTTTCGGGAGAGGACGCGAACCTGAAGGGGCGGCTTTCCCCCTTCGCCCTTTTGCGGCCGGGGCCAGCATGCCGCCCCAGCCGCAAAAGGCCGTTTCTCAGAAGAAGCCCAGCTTCTTGGGGCTGTAGCTCACCAGCAGGTTCTTGGTCTGCTGATAGTGGTCGAGCATCATCTTGTGGGTTTCGCGGCCAATGCCCGACTGCTTGTAGCCACCGAAGGCCGCATGGGCCGGATAGGCGTGATAGCAGTTGGTCCACACGCGGCCGGCCTGGATGGCGCGGCCAAAGCGATAGGCGCGGGTGCCATCGCGGGTCCACACGCCGGCGCCAAGGCCATAGAGCGTGTCGTTGGCGATGTGCAGCGCTTCCTCATCCGACGAGAACTTGGTGACCGACAGCACCGGGCCAAAGATCTCTTCCTGGAAGATGCGCATCTTGTTGTGGCCTTCCAGCACGGTCGGCTTCACGTAATAGCCGCCGGCCAGCTCGCCCTCATGCAGGTGGCGGGCGCCGCCCGTCAGCACATTGGCGCCTTCGCCCTTGCCGATCTCGATATAGGAGAGGATCTTCTCCATCTGCTCGTTCGAGGCCTGGGCGCCGATCATCGTCGACAGATCCAGCGGGCTGCCCAGCTTGATCGCCTCCACGCGCTTCACCGCCTTCTCGATGAAGCGGTCGTAGATCGATTCATGCACCAGCGCGCGGCTCGGGCAGGTGCACACCTCGCCCTGGTTCAGCGCGAACATGCTGAAGCCTTCCAGCGCCTTGTCGAGGAAATCATCGTCCTCGGCCATCACATCGGCAAAGAAGATGTTGGGGCTCTTGCCGCCCAGTTCCAGCGTCACCGGGATGAGGTTTTCGCTGGCATATTGCATGATCAGGCGGCCGGTGCTCGTCTCGCCGGTGAAGGCGATCTTGGCGATGCGCTTGCTGGTGGCCAGCGGCTTGCCGGCCTCGATGCCAAAGCCGTTCACCACATTGAGCACGCCCTCGGGCAGGATGTCGGCGATCACCTCGGCCAGCACCAGGATCGACATCGGCGTCTGCTCGGCCGGCTTCAGCACCACGCAATTGCCCGCGGCAATGGCCGGCGCCAGCTTCCAGGCGGCCATCAGGATCGGGAAGTTCCAGGGGATGATCTGGCCCACCACGCCCAGCGGCTCGTGGAAGTGATAGGCGACCGTGTCATGGTCGATCTCGGCGATCGAGCCTTCCTGGGCGCGCACGCAGGCGGCAAAATAGCGGAAATGATCGATGGCGAGGGGAATGTCGGCCAGCGTCGTCTCGCGGATCGGCTTGCCGTTGTCGATGGTTTCCACCAGCGCCAGCAGGTCGAGATTGGCCTCCAGCCGGTCGGCGATCTTCAGCAGGATGTTCGAACGCTCGGTGGGCGAACGGCGCGCCCAGCCCTCGCGGGCGGCATGGGCGGCATCGAGGGCCAGCTCGATATCCTCGGCCGTGCCGCGCGCCACCTGGCACACCGGGGCGCCGGTCAGCGGCGAGATATTGTCGAAATAGCGGCCCTGCACCGGGGCGACCCACTTGCCGCCGATGAAATTGTCGTATTTTTCGCGAATAACGGATTTGCCGGCAAACTTGCCAAGGGCCTCGTGCAGCATCTCAATCCCTCCTGGGTGTGTGGCCTTCCGCAACTGGCGCGCGGGTGGGCAATTTCGCCGCCAAACCTGCTCGCCCGCGCCTGCCCTGCCAATTATACCTTAGGCCGAGAGGGATTTTCCGCCCGCATCCGCGCGCCTCGGGCTCAAGCCGCCAGCCGCGCCGCGCCCTGCCGGGCAGAGCCCTTGAAGCGGTCGATCGAGCCGATCAGCCCGTTGGTTTCATTGACCAGCGTCTGCAGCGCGGCGTTGCTTTCCTCCACCATCGCGGCATTCTGCTGGGTGGAACGATCCAGCCCCGAGAAAGCCTCGCGCACATCGCCCAGTTCGCAGGCATTGTGCTTCACCGCCGCGGTGATCTCCGAGACGGTGCAGGCGATCATCGTCACTTGCTCCATCACTTCCTGCAGCGCCTGGCCGGTCTGCGTCACCAGCGCCACGCCCTCGCTCACCTGGGCGGTGGAATTGCCGATCAGCCGCTTGATGTCGGCCGCCGCCTCGGCGCTGCGCTGGGCCAGCGCGCGCACTTCGCCGGCCACCACGGCAAAGCCGCGGCCCGAATCCCCCGCGCGCGCCGCTTCCACGCCGGCGTTCAGCGCCAGAAGGTTGGTCTGGAAGGCAATGCCATCGATCAGCGAGACGATCTGGCCAATCTCGCCGGCCGATTGCTCGATCCGCTCCATCGTTGCCATCGCTTCTGCCACCACCGCATGGCCGCGCGCGGCCTGCTGCTGCGACTGGTCGAGCGTGCCGCTGGTTTCGGCCGCGCGGGCGGCGGTTTCGCTGGCGGCATGCACCAGCTCGCCAATCGTGTGGGTGGCCCGCTCCACCGAGGCGGCCTGCTGTTCGGTGCGGCGCGCCAGGTCATCGGAGGCATAGCGGATCTCGCGCACGCCGTTCTGGATCTGGCCGGAGGCACGCGCCACGCTGCCCACCAGCCGGTCGAGATCGCCGATCGCGCGGTTGTAATTCTCGCGCAGCGGCTCGAAGCCAGCGGGGAAGCGGGCCTCGATGCGGCTGGCCAGATCGCCCTGCGCCAGCCGGCCCAGCCCCAGCGCGATCGCCGCCACCACCGTTTCCTGCTCTTCCTCGCGGCGGGCGCGTTCGGCAGCGGCGGCCGCTTCCAGCCGTTCCTTCGCCTCGCGCGCGGCCACCTGCGCCAGCAGCAGCTGTTCCAGCCGCATGGCCATGGCCACCAGCACGGCGGTTTCCACCACCACCACCACCGCATGCAGCACCACCCGGCCCAGATCGCCCCCGCCCGCAAACACCAGCGCCGGCGCCACGAAATTGAGCAGCAGATGATGCACCGCCGTAACCCCCGCGCCGGCCACCAGCGCCCGCCAATCGGCCAGCACCACCAGCACCGCAATGGCGGCAAAGAAGGTCATGTGCAGATCGATGATCCAGCCATGGCCGGCCCACTGATACAGCAGCACCGCGCAATACAGCGGCATGGTGCCCCCCATGACGATGCGCGTGCCCTCGTCGCACTGGCCGCCCATGGCCGCCAGCGTGGGATAGATGCCCAGCGCCACCGCCAGCACCACCGGCAACACCCCGCTGCCGGCAAAGAAGCTGCCGCCAGCCACGATCAGGCAGCTCAGCCAGGCAATGCCCACCAGCACGCGCAGGCCCTGCTGGCGCAGTTTCACAAGTTCTTCCATGGTCCCAACCGCTTTCTGCTTATGTGACAACACCGGCCGCAAGGCCCCGGCCCGATCCGCCCGATTTGATCTGTCCGCTTCATGGCCGCCCGCCGCACAGGGCCGCCGGCAGCGCCAATGGCACCAGCCCGCGCGCCAGCAAGGCGCCCACCGGCACCGGCCCTGCCGCATGCACCACCAGGCTGCCCGGCAGGCGCCCGGCGCCGATCAGCGCCAGCCCATGCCGCGCAAGGAACGGCGCGCCGGGCGCTGCCACCGTGGGCCAGCAGGGCAGCAACAGCAACCCCGCCCCCGCCCGCGGCGCAAACAGGCACAGGCCCAGCACCAGCACGCTCACCACCACCTGCCCGCGCCAGGCGCGGGGCGCAGGCACAGCGGCCCGGCGGGGCCAAGAGCGGGGCCCAAAGCGGGGAGAGGGCGGAAAGGCAAACATGCCTTTTGCCTACCAGCAATTGCTGTGCCTTCGCCTTGTGCCGGCCTAGGGGTTTGCCTGTATCAAACCGCCCGCCGGCCCATATTCGCCCATTCCGCCTGCGCCAGCCGCCGGGCAAGGAAATCTATCAGCACCTGCACCCGGGCCGCGCGCAGGGCGCCCGGCGGGGTCAGCAGGTGGAGGGCGATATCGGGCAGGCGCCAGTCGGGCAGCACTTCCACCAGCGCGCCGCTGGCCAGATGTTCCCACACCATGAAATCGGGCTGCAGCGCCATGCCCTGCCCTGCCAGCAGCGCCGGCGTCAGCGCATCGGCATTGTTGGCGGCCAGCCGGCCGCTCACCTGCACCAGATAGTCGCCCTCGCCCGTATGGGTGAAGCGCCAGCTGCCCGGCGCCTCCAGATTGGAATAGAGCAGCCCGGCATGGGCCGACAGTTCGCGCGGGTGGGTGGGCGTGCCATGGGCGGCCAGATAGGCCGGCGCTGCCACCAGCGGCCGGCGCACCGTGCACAGCCGCCTGGCCCGCAGCGAGGAATCGCCCAGCTCGGCAATCCGCAGCACCACATCATGGCCGCCCCCCACCACATCGATCAGCGCGTCCGACAGGTCCACCTCCACTCGCACGGCGGGGAACGTGTCCAGGAATTCCGGCAGGATCGGCGCGACATGGCGCAGGCCAAAGCTCATCGGCACGGCCAGCCGCACCAGCCCCTGGGGCGCGGCGCTTTCGGCGCTGGCCTGCGCCTCGGCGGCCTCGCCATCGGCCAGGATGCGCCGCGCCTTCTCCAGCACCCCGCGCCCGCTTTCCGTCAGCGCCAGGCGGCGGCTGGTGCGGTGCAGCAGCGGCACCCCCAGCCGCCCCTCCAGCCGGGTGATCGCCTTGGACACGGTGGGCTTGGACAGCCCCAGCACCTCGGCCGCGGCGGCAAAGGAGCCGGTGTCCACCACCTTGGCAAAGATCGCCCAAGCTTCCAGATCGGGCAGGCTCATCATGCAATTCCTTTCACCGATGGTTTTCCACCATTGCCATTTCTTTGCAAGAGCGCCGCCCCTACATTGCCCTCAACAGCCGCTCCCCCAAGCGGCGCCCAAGGAGAAACCCGATGATCGAGCTGCGCCCCTTCGCCCAAATCGGCCATGCCAACCATGGCTGGCTGGATGCCCGCCACCACTTCTCCTTTGCCGATTACTACGATCCGGCCCGCATGCACTGGGGCAACCTGCGCGTGTGGAACGACGACACCATCGCGGCCAAGTCGGGCTTCCCCCCCCACCCGCACCGCGACATGGAAATCATCACCTATGTGCGCACCGGCGCCATCACCCACAAGGACAGCCTGGGCAACCAGGGCCGCACCGCCGCCGGCGACGTGCAGGTGATGAGCGCGGGCACCGGCATCACCCATGCCGAATACAACCTCGAGGACGAGACGACGACGCTGTTCCAGATCTGGATCCTGCCCACCCGTGGCGGTGAAAGCCCCGGCTGGGGCGCCCGCCAGTTCCCCCGCGGGAATCGCGCCGGGCAGCTGGTGGTGCTGGCCTCGGGCTATGCCGAGGATGCAGATGCCCTGCCGATCCGCACCGAGGCGCGGCTGGTGGCCGGCACGCTGCGCGCCGGCGAAAGCGTGGATTATCCGCTGGGCGCCGATCGCAAGGCCTATCTGGTGCCCGCCACTGGCCGCATCGCGGTCAATGGCGTGGAAGCGGCCGCGCGTGATGGCATCGCCATTGCCGATGAGGAACACCTCACCATCACCGCGCTGGAAGACAGCGAAGTGGTGCTCGTCGACACCCTGTAATCCCCCCACCGGGAGGGCCCGCCCCCTTCCAGCCCTCCCGGCACCCCCATCTGAAAGGCCCGCATCATGACCCTTCCCGCCAGCCACACCCCTGTCGATGCCGTGATCGTGCCGCCCGTGCGCGATCTGGGCGATGGTTTCACCGTGCGCCGGGCGCTGCCCAGCCCCAACCGGCGCATGGTGGGCCCCTTCATCTTCCTCGACCAGATGGGCCCTGCCGCCTTCTCGGGCGAAGAGGCGCTGGATGTGCGGCCCCACCCGCATATTGGCCTGGCCACCGTTACCTATCTGCTGGAAGGCGAGATCCTCCACCGCGACAGCCTGGGCAGCGAGCAGCCCATCCGCCCGGGCGAGGTGAACTGGATGACGGCGGGCAGCGGTATCGTCCATTCCGAACGCACGCCGGCCGCCCAGCGGCGCAGCGGCGGCGTGCTGTTTGGCCTGCAGACCTGGGTGGCGCTGCCCGAGCGCCAGGAGGAAACCGCCCCCTCCTTCCGCCACTACAAGGCCGATGCCATCCCCGTGGGCGAGGCCGATGGCGCCCGCCTCACGCTGATCGCCGGCACCGCCGACGGGCTGGCCTCGCCGGTCGAGACCTTCTCCGACATGATCTATGCCGATCTCGTGCTGGCTGCCGGCGGGCGCTATCGCTTCGGGGCTGAACATGTGGAGCGCGCGGTCTATGTCGTCTCGGGCGCGCTCGCCATCGAAGGCCAGGAAGGCACTTTCGGCCCCGCGCAGCTGGTGGTGCTGAAACCCGGCGCCGAAGTGGTGCTGGCCGCCCGGGAACCCACCCGGCTGATGCTGGTGGGCGGCGAGCCCTTCGCCGAAAAGCGCTACATCTACTGGAACTTCGTCTCCAGCCGGGCTGATCGCATCGAGCAGGCCAAGGCAGACTGGCGCGAGCGCCGCTTTGCCCCCGTGCCCGGCGATACGGAAGAATTCATCCCCCTGCCGGCCGATGTGCCCGGCGCCAGGCTGAAGTGAGGAGCCCCGCCATGGCCCATATCGCAACCGCCAGCGCTGCCAGCACCGGCGCTGCCACCTTCCAGAGCCGCACCGACATCGCCGGCACCGCCATCACCACCGACGAGCCGGTGGAACTGGGCGGCCTGGGCTCTGGCCCCAACCCTTACGACCTGCTGTGCGCCGCCTTGGCCACCTGCACCACCATGACCCTGCGCTTCTATGCCGCGCGCCAGGGCTGGGAGATTGGCGAGGTGGCCACCCATGTGACCCACCGGCGCGAGGCCGGCGCCAGCCCGGCCGATGTCTTCAATCGCACCATCACCCTGGCCGCCAGCCTGCCCGCCGACCAGCGCACCAGGCTGCTGGACGTGGCCGAACGCTGCCCGGTGCACAAGACGCTGAGCGCCGGCGCTGCCATCCACACCCGGGGAGACAACGCATGAACGCCGCCGCCCCCGCCCTGCCGCGCGATATCGCGCTGGCCGCCTTCATCGGCGCGCAGGATGCCGCTCGCTGCGGCTGCCGCGAGCCGGCCGCCCCGCGTGAGGAACTGGGCTGGAGCAGCCGCCTGCTGCTGTGGCTGCTGGGCGACAACCGCCCCCGCCCGCTGGCCAATCCGCGGCTGGAAGCGGTGCGCCGCTTTGCCTGCGCCACCCGCGCCGGCCACAAGCCGGGCATCGCCCTGGTGAGCGAGCTGCACAATCTGGGCCTGCAGCCGGCCCATCTGGCCCTGCTTTCCGAATTCATGCTCTGACAGGCAGGCGGGGGGCAGGCGGCCCTGCTGCCCCCCGCCCCCACTTGCCGATCACTTCAGGCCGGTCACTTCAGGCCGGTCACTTCAGATCGAAGCGATCCAGTTCCATCACCTTGTGCCACACCTGCACGAAAGCGGCGATGAAGCGCGCCTCGCCATCGGCCGCGGCATAGACCTCGCTGATCGCCCGCAATTGCGAGTGCGAGGCGAAGATCAGGTCCACCCGGCTGGCGGTGTAGACTTCCCCCCCGCTGGCACGATCGCGGCCCACGTAATTGCCTTCCTCCTCGCTCCAGGTGAGGCTGGTGGCAGAAGCCAGCAGGTTGACGAAGAAGTCGTTGGTCAGCACGCCCACCCGCTCGGTGAACACGCCGCGCCGGTCGGCTTCCACATTGCCGCCCAGCACCCTGAGGCCGCCCAGCAGCGCGGTCATCTCCGGCGCTGTCAGCGTGAGGAGGTTGGCGCGGTCCACCAGCCATTCCTCGGGGCTGCGCCCGCTGGCCTCGCCCTGATAGTTGCGGAAGCCATCCACCCTGGGCTCCAGCACGGCAAAGCTGGCGGCATCGGTCATCGCGTCGGTGGCATCGGTGCGGCCGGGGTGGAAGGGCACCAGCACTTCATAGCCGGCCGCCAGCGCCGCTTCCTCCACCGCCGCATTGCCGGCCAGCACGATCAGATCGGCCAGGCTCACCTGGCTGGCGCCCTTCGCGTTGAAGGCGGCCTGAATGCCCTTCAGCACCTGCAGCACATCGGCCAGCTCGTCGGGCTCGTTCACCGCCCAGTCCTTCTGCGGCGCCAAGGCGATGCGCGCGCCATTGACGCCGCCGCGCTTGTCCGAGCCACGGAAGGTGGAGGCCGCCGCCCAGGCCGTTTTCACCAGCCGCGCGTTGGACAGGCCCGAGGCGAGGATCTCGCCCTTCAGCACGGCCGCCTCTTCCTCGCTGATCAGCGGATGCGCCACTGCCGGCACCGGATCCTGCCAGATGCGCGGCTCTGCCGGCACTTCGGGGCCGATATGGCGGGCGCGCGGCCCCATGTCGCGGTGCGTCAGCTTGTACCAGGCCTCGGCAAAGGCGCGGGCGAATTCGTCCGGGTGCTTGTAGAAATGCCGGCTGATCTTCTCATAGGCCGGATCGAAACGCAGGGCGAGATCGCTCGTCAGCATGGAGGGGGCGTGGCGCCGGGCCGGATCATGCGCATCGGGCACGGTGCCGGCGCCAGCGCCGCCCTTGGGCGTCCACTGATGGGCGCCGGCCGGGCTCTTCGTCAGTTCCCACTCATAGCCGAACAGGTTCTTGAAGAAATTGTTGCTCCACTGCGTCGGCGTCTCGCTCCAGATCACTTCCAGGCCAGAGCCGATCGCATCGCCGCCCTTGCCGCTGCCATAGGCCGATTTCCAGCCCAGCCCCAGCTGCTCGATGGGCGCCGCTTCCGGCTCTGGCCCCACCAGCGCGGCATCGCCGGCGCCATGGGTCTTGCCGAAAGTGTGGCCGCCGGCGATCAGCGCCACGGTCTCGTAATCGTCCATCGCCATGCGGGCGAAGGTCTCGCGGATGTCGCGCGCGCTGGCCAGCGGATCGGGATTGCCGTCGGGCCCTTCCGGGTTCACATAGATGAGGCCCATCTGCACCGCGGCCAGCGGATCTTCCAGATCGCGGTCGCCGGTATAGCGCTCGTCGGCCAGCCAGGTGGCTTCCGGGCCCCAATAGACATCGTCCTCCGGCTCCCACGTATCGGCCCGGCCGCCGGAAAAGCCGGCGGTTTGCAGGCCCATCGATTCCAGCGCGCAATTGCCGGCCAGGATCATCAGATCGGCCCAGCTCAGCGCCGCGCCATATTTCTGCTTCACCGGCCACAGCAGCAGCCGCGCCTTGTCGAGGTTGACATTATCCGGCCAGGAATTGAGCGGCGCGAACCGCTGCTGGCCAGCGCCGGCCCCGCCGCGCCCGTCGGAAATGCGATAGGTGCCGGCCGAATGCCACGCCATGCGGATGAACAGCGGGCCATAATGGCCAAAATCGGCCGGCCACCAGTCCTGGCTGTCGGTCATCAGGGCGAAGAGGTCGGCCTTCACCGCTTTCAGATCCAGCGCGGCAAAGGCGGCCGGATAATCGAAGACGCCGCCCAGGGGATCGATCTGGGGCGCGTTCTTGTTGAGGATCTTGAGGTCCAGCCGCTCTGGCCACCACATCTGGTTATCCAGCGCGCGCACGATCGCCGCGCGGCTTACCTTGTCTGCGTGAAAGGGACATTTGCCAACTTCAGACATCGCGTTTCTCCTCGAACGGTGCAAAGCGTCTGACATGTGCTTGCCATGGCCGGGCGGGTTCTCTCCAGCGAGGCTTTTCTATCACAGTTTGCAGCGAAGGTGATCGATCATAAGGCTCAGCCCGGCGCAGCCGTGCCCCACCCCATGGCCACAAAGCACCACGTTACAGATAGTTCCCGCCCCGGCGGCGCAGGCGGCGCCAGGGCCTAGGCCACCGGTTCCGCCGCCAGCCCCCGCTCCATCGCCAGCGAGGCTTCGGCATGGCTGCGCATCAGCGCCTCGGCCGCCTCGGCCGCGCCCTCGGCAATGGCGCGGGCCACGGCCGCATGCTGGGCATGGGCCGCCGCCAGCAGGCCCGCCACGCTGGCCTCATCCTGCGTGTCGAAGGCAAAAGCCACGGCAGAGGCCAGCGGAATATGGTCGTTCTGCGCCAGCGCCATGCCGATGGCGCCATTGGTGCAGGCCGCCAGCAGCGCTGCATGAAAGCCGGCATTGGCCTCGGCATAGAGCGCCAGCGCGCCCTCGGCCAGCCGGCCCTGCGCGCCAATGCCCGCGCAAGGGGCGATGATGGCGGCCAGCCGGGCGCCGGTGGCGGCATGATCGGGCGCCTGTGCCACCAGCCTTGCCGCCAGCCCTTCCAGCACGCCGCGCACCTGCAGCGCCCCTTCCTTCATCGCCTGATCGGGCCGGCGGGCGGCATAGCCCCGCTTGCCCAGCGGCACCACCAGCCCTTCCAGCGCCAGCGCCCGCAGCGCCGTGCGCACCGGCATGCGCGATACGCCCAGCCGCTCGGCGGTGGGAATTTCGGCGATGCGCGCGCCATCGGCAATCTCGCCGGTCACGATCATGTGGCGCAAGGCAACCATCACCCGCTGGCCGGGCTTGGGGCTGCGGGGGGATCGGGCAAGAGGCAGGTTCATGCCTGCGGTGTTGACGGCATGGGCGGCTTCATGTCAATTGGATCCAATATTGCCAAAGCGAGAGGATGCCCCCGATGCCCAACACCCCTTGGCCTGTTAACGCCTGGTACGTGGCCGCCCGTGCCGAGGAACTGGGCGATGCCCCGCTTGGCCGGCAGATCTGCGGCGAGCGCATGGTGTTCTTCCGCGGCATCGATGGCACGGTGGCAGCGCTGGAGGATTTCTGCCCGCATCGCGGCGCGCCGCTGTCGCTGGGCTTTGTGCGCGAAGGGGCGCTGGTCTGCGGCTATCACGGGCTGGCGCTGGCCTGTTCCGGCAAGGTGGCGGGCATGCCGGGGCAGAAGCTGGCCGGCTTTCCCCCTGTGCGCCGCTTTGCCGTGGAGGAGCGGCACGGCTTCCTCTGGGTGTGGCCGGGCGCGGCAGAGGCGGCCGATCCGGCGCTGATCCCCGCCCTTGTCTGGGCCGACAGCCCGCAATGGGCCTATGGCGGCGGCTATTACCACATCGCCTGCGACTATCGGCTGATGATCGACAATCTGATGGACCTGACGCATGAAACCTATGTCCATGCCAGCAGCATCGGCCAGAAGGAGATCGACGAGGCTCCGGTGAAAACCCGGCGCGAGGGCGAAGAGATCCTCACCAGCCGCTTCATGGAAGGGGTGATCGCCCCGCCCTTCTGGCAGATGGCGCTGCGCGCCGCGGGCCTTCCCGCCGAGGCCCCGGTAGACCGCTGGCAGATCTGCCGCTTCTCGTTGCCCAGCCATGTGATGATCGAGGTGGGCGTGGCCATGGCCGGCGAAGGCGGCATTGCCGCGCCCGATGCGCGCAAGGTCTACAGCGTGGTGGTGGATTTCATCACGCCCGAAACCGCCACCAGCCACCATTATTTCTGGGGCATGGCGCGCCGCTTCGGCGTGGAGGATGCAGCGCTGACCGAGGCGATCCGCGCCGGCCAGGGGCGGATCTTCGGCGAGGATCTGGAGATGCTGGAGCGCCAGCAGGCCAATCTGCAGCGCTGGCCCGACAGGCGCCTGCTGCTGCTCAACATCGATGCCGGCGGCGCCCGCTCGCGCCAGATGATCGAAGGCGCCATCGCCGCCGAAACCGCCTAGCCGCCAGCCGCCTTGTTGCCCTTTGGCCACAGCTGACGATCGCCCGGCCTGCCCCCCTTGCGGCCCGCCGGGCGATCCATTAGCGTAAGCCCCCAGCAACACAGCCGCGCCCAACGGTGGGCGGCAAACGGCGGTTGCCTCATTTCCAGAACAGCAAGCGTGGCAATGGCGCCGCCCGGCACGATCCCTTTTTGGGGTCGCCTCCTGGCGGCTTTTTCGCGTGCCCGGCGCCGGCGCCACACCGGGAAGAGGATGCCCTCACAGGCAAGGACAACAGCAAAACCATGAGGGACACATGAGGTACAAGATTTCGCTGATGGCCGCCGCCGCGGCCGCACCGCTGCTGATGGCCGCCCCCGCCCAGGCCGACAGCAAGCCCGCCTTTGGCGCGCCCATCGCGCTGGGCGATGGCTTTTCGCTCGATCCGATCGTGGAGGGCCGGCTGCGGCTGGAAGATGTGCAGCAGCCGCAAAAGGCGCTGGCCGCCGATGCCGTAACGATGCGCCTGCGCGCCGGTTTCGAGCTGAAGAACGCCCCCAGCCATCTCGCCCTGCTGGCCGAGGCGGAAGGCAATCTGGCCCTCGATGGCGCCTACAACGCCTTCCCCTACACGCTGAAGACCAGCAGCCAGTATCGCCCCACCCATGCCGTGGTGGCAGACCCGGACAGCGTGGGCCTCAACCGCCTGCAGCTGCAATTCAAGACCAAGCCGCTGACGCTGACGCTGGGCCGCCAGCGCATCAATCTGGACGACCAGCGCTGGGTGGGCGCTTCCGGCTGGCGGCAGAACGAGCAGACCTTCGATGCCGTGCGCGGGCAAGTGGCGCTGGGGCCGGTCAGCTTCGATGGCAGCTTTGCCGAAAGCCAGCGCAGCATCTATGGCACCGATGGCGGCCCGCGCGTGGCCTATGATGGCCGCTTTGCCTTCCTCAACGCCGGCATCGGCAACCAGATCGCCACGCTGAAGGGCTTTGCCTATCTGCTGGACTACAATAATTCGGCCTTCCAGAACCTGAAGGCCACCCGCGGCCAGCTCGACAGCAGCCAGACCTATGGCCTGCGCACCACCGCCAAGCTGCCGATCGAGAAGGGCGTGAGCCTGGCGCTGGCCGGCAGCTATGCCCGGCAATACAGCTATGCCGCCAACCCGCGCCACTATGCCGCCGATTACTATGCGGTGGAAGGCAATCTGGCCGCCTGTGGCTTCACGCTGACCGGCGGCTACGAGATGATGGGCGCCGATGCCCATGCGGTGGGCGGCCCGTGGTCGGTGCAGACGCCGATGGCCACGCTCCACGCCTTCGATGGCTGGGCCGATGTGTTCCTCACCACCCCTGCCCGCGGCCTTGGCGACACATATGCCGGCCTTGCCTATGCCTTCCCCAAGGCGGTGCCGGTGCCCGGCCTTAACGCCAAGGTCATCTACCACCAGTTCGACAGCGACATCGGCAATGTGAACTATGGCCACGAATGGGATGCCGCCATCGGCTTCAAGACCGGCTTCCTCAACTGGCTGGTGAAATACGCCGATTACCGGGCCGTGGGCGCCTCGGCACTGGGGGCGGGCACCACCACCCGCAAGTTCTGGCTGCAGAGCGAATTCGCCTTCTGAACCAATGCCGGCCCGGCCCCGACCGCCCCTGCCCCTCAGGCCGGGAAGAAGCGGTTGGCCGGCCGGGCCAGCCCCAGATGATCGCGCAGGGTGGTGCCGGCATATTCGCGGCGGAACAGGCCGCGCCGCTGCAATTCGGGCACCACCTTGTCGCAGAAATCCTCCACCCCGCCCGGCGCGTGGGAGAACATCACGTTGAACCCGTCGGAGCCCTTCTCCACCAGCCATTCCTCCATCCGGTCGGCAATGGTGGCGGCCGTGCCGACAAAGGCCAGCCCGGCATAGGCCCCGGCCCTGGCCGCCAGCTGGCGAATGGTGACGCCCGGCCGGGCCCCGGCCTCGATGAAGCGATCGCGCCCGGATTTGCTGGCATTGCTTTCCGGGATCGGCGGCAGCGGGCCATCGGGATCGAAGCCCGAGACATCATAATCCAGCGCGATCGACAGCGAGCGGATGCCGCTGTCGTAATGGACGAGGCTGTCGAGCCGGGCGCGCTTGGCCTGCGCCTCCTCCTCGCTGTCGCCCACCACCACAAAGGCGGCCGGCAGGATCTTCAGACTGTCTGCCGCGCGGCCCAGCGCCGCCATGCGCCCCTTCACATCGGCATAGAAGGCCTGGCCGCGCGCCAGCGTTTCGGCCGCGCCAAAGATCACCTCGGCGGTTTCGGCGGCCAGCTGCCGCCCCGCTTCCGAGGCGCCCGCCTGCACGATCACCGGCCAGCCCTGCACGGGCCTCGCGATATTGAGCGGCCCCCGCACCTTGAGGAAAGGCCCCTCATGGTTCAGCACATGCAGCCGGTCGGGGTCGAAATAGACGCCGCTTTCGGCATCGCGCACAAAGGCATCATCGGCCCAGCTGTCCCACAGGCCGGTCACCACATCGTGGAACTCACGCGCGCGGGCATAGCGGGCGGCATGTTCGAGATGTTCGTCGCGGCCGAAATTATGGGCGGTTTCGGGGTTGCCGGTCGTCACGATGTTCCAGCCGGCGCGCCCCTCGCTCAGATGATCGAGCGAGGCGAAGCGGCGGGCGATATGATAGGGCTCGTCGTAGGTGGTGGAAGCGGTGGCCACAAGGCCGATCCGCTCGGTGGCGGTGGCCAGCGCCGACAGCAGGGTGAAAGGTTCAAAGCTGGTAACGGTGTGGCTGCGCTTCAGCGCGCTGGCCGGCATGTTCAGCACCGCCAGATGATCGGCCATGAAGAAGGCGTCGAACCGGGCCGCCTCCAGCCTTTGCGCCAGGCGGCGGATCAGCGGGAAGTTGAAATTGCCATCCGGCGCCGCTCCCGGATAGCGCCAGGCGCCGGTGTGGATCGAGATGGGGCGCATGAAGGCCCCCAGATGCAGCTGACGATCAGATGCCATATGCAGATCCTCCTTGGCGGGCAGGCGCGCCCGTTTGCGCAAACGCCAAGGGCGGCGGCCGGGTTGGCCCGCCGCCCCTGTGCTCTCAGAAGTCCTTGCGGCCTCAGAAATCCTTCCGAAGCGTGAAGCCGGCATAGCGGGCATCGTCACGCGGCACAAAGCGCACCGTGCCGCCGATGTTGCCATTGGCCAGATAGTCGGAATAATGGGTGTTGGTGAGGTTCTTGATATAGGCCCTCAGCTGCCAGCCATTGTGGCCGATCAGCGCCGCGCTGATGTTCCAGATGGCATAGGCCGGCTGGATGGTGTTGGCGGTTTCGGTCAGCTGATACTGGGTGGCGCTCTTCAGCGAGACATCGGTCTGCAGTTCCAGATCCGCCCCGCGCGCCACGCCAAAGCGATAGGAAGCGCTTTCATAAAGCTTCCACTTGGGCGCGAAGGGCAGCGGCTGGCCATCCACATTGCAGCTGTTGGGCGTGCCGGCCGGGCAGTTGAAATGCAGCACCTTGGCATCGTCATAGGCCAGCGAGGTGTCGAAGGAGAGGCCCGGGATCGGGTGGAAGCCAAGGTCGATCTCCACCCCGCGGGTGCCCACCCGCCCGGCATTGACCAGCCGCGTGACCGGCGATCCGCCCACCACATCGTTGAAATTGGCCTGATAGTTGTTGATCACCGTGCTGAACACATCCACCGCATAGGTGATCTGGTGGCCCAGCGTGGAACCCTTGGCGCCCACTTCGAAGGCGTTGGAGGTTTCCGGCGCCAGGGTGATCTCATCACGCGCGCGCATGTTGAAGAAGGCGTCGAAGGCGGGCCCCTTGTAGCCGCGCGACCAGGTGAAATAGATCTGGTTGCCGCGGGCAAAATCATACTGGAGCCCGGCGCGGGCAGTGTCGCCGCGCGCGTCGGTGGAGCCGGCAGAGGCGTGATAGGCGCCGATGCCGGTCACATCCAGCGCCGAGGCGCCGCTGTTCGTGGGATCGTTGGTGGAGGTGCGCTGGTGGTAATAGGCTAGCTTGTCCCAGCTGCTGCGATAGCCCAGGATAGCGCGCAGCCGGCTGGTGAAGTTCACATTGGCCTCGCCGAACAGGGCATAATTGTTCGAGCGCGTGCCATAACTGGCGATGCCCTCATAAGGCGTGGCGGTGCCCGAGATCAGCTTGGTCACATCGCGCTGATAGCGCTCGTCGTCCTGGGCGTAGAGGTAGTAGGCGCCCACCACATAATCGATGAAGCGGCCCTTGGGGCTGGTCAGGCGCAGCTCCTGGCTGAACTGGTGCGCCGACAGATCGCCCCGGTCGCTGCCCTGATAGAGCGAGGAGGTGAGCTGGCCGATCTGGTCGTAATCCTGGTGCTGGTGGTTGGTCCAGCCGCGATAGGCGGTGATCGAGGTCAGCGTGTAGCCATTGTTCAGCCGCCATTCGCCGGTCAGCGAGGTGCCGTAGTTGCGGTCGCGCACATCGCTGTCGTAGCTGGAAGTGACAGTGCGGTTATCCGCCCCCAGCGCCACGCCCTGCCCGGCAAAATAGCTGGCCAGCGCGCTGCTGGTGGAAACCGCGCCGGTGGGATAGGCGCTCTGGCTGGCGCTGGCGAAGACGCCGTTGGGCACGGTATCGTGCGAGCGCAGGTAATCGCCGGCGAGTGTCAATTTTACATTGGGCGCGGGCGTGTATTGCAGCTTGGCGCGCAGGCCCGTGCGGTCGTAGCCGTTCACTTCATTGCCGGTTGTGACGTTTTTCACATTGCCGTTGTAATGGGTGTAGAGCCCGTCGATGCGGCCGGTGAGGTTTTCCGCCAGCGGGCCGGTGATGCCCGCCTTCAGGCGATATTCGGTGTCGGTGGTGATGCCCGTCTCGGCATAGCCGCCAAGGCGCTCCGAGGGCGCGGCCGTCACCACGCTGACCACGCCTGCCGAGGCGTTCTTGCCGAACAGCGTGCCCTGCGGCCCGCGCAGGATCTCCACCCGGTCCACCTCGCCCACATCCAGCGTGGCCTGGCCCGGGCGCGTCAGCACCACGCCATCGACCACGGTGGACACCGAAGGCTCCACCCCCGGCGAGGTGCTGATCGTGCCGATGCCGCGGATGAACACGGTGCGGTCCTTGTTCGAGGCACCGTTGCGGAAATCGATCGTCGGCACGGCAGCGGCCAGATCCTGCAGATTGTGCAGCGCCCGATCGTTCAGCGAGGCGCCCGACACCGCGGTGATGGCGATCGGCACATGGCTGAGGCTTTCGTTGCGATAGCGCGCGGTAACGACGATATCGCCATTGGCCTGATCGGCAGCGGGCGCAGCGGGGACAGGCGCAGCGGGGGCAGCCTCATCGGCCAGGGCAGGGGCGGCCGGCAGCAGCAGGGCGCTGGCCAGCAACAGGGCGCGCGTGGGAGAGCGGCGAGACATCGGGTTTCCTCCGTATTGAACCTTTGCCCGGCCTATTAGTCAACCTATTTGGTAGAGAAAGGAAGTTTATCTTTACCCGCCAACAGATCCGCCCTCGGCCACCGGGCAAATGCGGCCCAGCATCAGCTGGATCCAGCCCAGCGCCAGCAGATAGGAAAGGCAGGCAAAGCCAAACAGCGGCGCATATCCCAGCCCCGCGGCCAGCACGAGGCCGCTGATCTTGGCAATGGCAATGCCCCCCAGATTGCCGCAGAACGAGCCAAACCCCGTCACCCGCCCCACCGCATTGCGCGGCACCACATCGGCGATCAGCCCGAACAGGCTGGTGGAAAAGCCCTGATGCCCCGCCAGCGCCAGCGCCATGATCGCCACCGCCGCCCAGATCGCCTGGCTGCCCAGCGCCAGCGGCACCGGCACCACGCACAGCGCGCTGGCCAGCATCACCCCCTTGCGCACCGCATTCACCGACACGCCCCGCTCCAGCAGCCGCGCCGCAACGAAGCCCGAGGCCAAAGAGCCCACCGCCGCCCCGCCATAGGCCAGCGCCAGCGGCAGCGCCAAACCCGTGCCGCCAAGGCCGAACTGGCGGTGGAAATAATCCGGCATCCAGAACAGCAGCAGCCACCATGTGGCATCCGACAGCACCTTGGCGCCGGCAATCGTCCATGTCTGGCGCTGGCGCAGGAGAGAGCCGCCGGCCGCCTGCACGCTGGCAGCCCCCCTCAGCGCCAGCCCGCGCGTGGCCAGCAGCCACAGCCCCGCCCACACCAGCCCCACCGCGCCCGACAGCACGAATGTGGCCCGCCAGCCCCAGGCCGCCGCCACAAAGGGGATCGCCAGCGGGGCCAGCACGGCGCCGGCGCTGTTCATCGCATTGGCCATGCCAAAGCCGGCGCTGCGCTGGTTGGCGGGGAAGATGGTGGCGATGGTCTTGATGCCGCTGGGCGTGCCCATCGCCTCGGTGGTGCCCAGCGCCACGCGCACGGCGGCAAAGCCGGCCATGGAGCGCACCCAGCCATGCGCCATCGCCGCCACAGACCAGGCCGCCACCCCCAGCGGATTGGCCCATTTCACCCCCAGCCGGTCCACCAGCCAGCCCGCCGCCAGAAAGCCAAACGCCGCGCCCGCCTGGAACAGCGCGGCCAGCGTGCCATAATCATCGTCGTTCCAGTGAAGATCGGCCGAGATCACCGGCTTCAGCACGGCGATGATCTGCCGGTCCACCAGATTGAGGATGCCCGCCGTCAACGCCAGGGCGAAGAGCAGGTTGCGGCGGCGGGGGGAAAGGGCATCAGGCAGGGGATGAGGCAGTGCATCGGGCATGGCGCCGGCGATAGACGGGCGGCCAGCCCCCGGCCAGCAAGTTTTTCTACTGATAAGGTAGAGTATGGGGCGGCGCGGCGGCCGCCCCTCGCCGGTTCAGAACGGCGCGTGGTCTATCCGCGGCAGCACGTAGCGGGCAAACAGATCCGCCTCGCGCGCATGGGGATAGCCCGACAGCACGAAGGCATCGATGCCCGCCTGCCGATAGGCCTGCAACTTGGCCAGCACCTGATCGGGATCGCCCACGATCGCCGCCCCGCAGCCAGAGCGCGCCCGGCCGATGCCCGTCCACAGATGGTCTTCCACATAGCCATCGCCGGCCGCCGCCTCGCGCAGCGCCACCTGCGCGGCCACGCCCACCGATTGCGTATCCAGCGACTTTGCCTTGATGGCAGCGCCGGTGGCCGCATCCAGCTTGCTCAGCAGCCGGTCTGCCGCCGCGCGCGCCTCGGCCTCGGTTTCGCGCACCACCACATGCACGCGATAGCCATATTTCAGCTGGCGCCCCTCGCGCGCGGCGCGGGCCTTCATGTCTGCCACCACCGCGCGCACATTCTCCAGCCGGTCGGGCCACATGAGATAGACATCGCAGCCCTTGGCCGCCACCTCGCGCGCCGGCTCCGACAGGCCGCCGAAATAGAGCGGCGGGCAGGCCGTGCCGGTGAGGATGCGCGCCGGATCCAGCTTCAGGTTCCAGAAGCGGCCCTGGTGATCCAGCCCCTCGCCCGCCAGCAGCGCGCGCAGGATGGTGATCGCCTCCAGCGTGCGTTCATAGCGCGCCGGGCCATCCAGCACCTCGCCCGGCATTTCCGAGGAGATGATGTTCACATTCAGCCGCCCGCCCAGGATCTGGTTGATCGTGGCGATCTGGCGGGCCAGCTGCGGCGGCCACAGCTCGCCCACGCGCACCGCCATCAGCAGCTTGATGCGCTTCACCTGGGTGGCAATGGCCGCGGCAAAGGCGGCGGTGTCGATCCCCAGTTGATAGCCGTTGGGCAGCAGGATATTGTCGAAGCCGGCCTCTTCGGCGGCCAGCACGATATTGCGGCAATGCTCCCAGCTGGATTGCAGCGCCGGCTCGTTCTGGCCGAGGAATTCGTAATCATCATCGCACAGGGCTGAAAACCAGCTGATTTCTACAGGCGTTGTCACGGCATGCGTTCTCCGCGCGATGCTTCGAGCACCGCGTACCATTCGTTGCGAGTCCATCGGATGCGGAAGGCATCGCCCGAGTCGAGAATTCTCTCCGGCGTCTGCGTGCCCACGATGGGCACGATTTTCGCCGGGTGCGCCATGATCCAGCTCAAAGCGGCCGCCGCCGCATCGGCTTCGTATTTTGCCCCCTGCGCGGCCAGCAGGGCCGCGGCCGGGTGATCCCCCCGGGCCAGCCTGCCCCCGCCCAGCGGCGACCAGGCCAGCACCGCCATCTCGCGCGCCATCGCATCATCCAGCGTGCCATCATAAAGCGGGGCATAATGGGCGGGCGAGAATTCCGGCTGGGTGGACACCAGCGGCAGGGGCAGGAAGGCCTGCAGCGCGGCCACTTCGGCCGGGCTGTAGTTCGAGACGCCGACATGCTTCACCTTGCCGGCCGCCACCATGGCCGCCAGCGCCTCGGCCACCTCGCGCGGGTGGGCGAGGAAATCGCGGCGGTGGATCTGGTAAAGCTCCACGCTGTCCACCCCCAGCCGGGCCAGCGAGGCATCGATCGCGCCTGCCAGATAGGCAGTGGTGGAATTATAGGGCACGCCCGGCCAGATGCCGCCCTTGGTGGCCAGGATCATGCGCGCGCGCAGATCCGGGCGGCGGGCCAGTGCCTGGCCCAGCAGCGCCTCTGCCCCGCCAAAGCCGATCGGCTCGCCCGCGCCATAGATGTCGGCGGTGTCGAACAGGGTGATGCCCGCTTCCAGCGCCGCCTCGATGCGGGCAATGATCGCGCCGATGTCATCCTGCCCGGCGGGGCTGGCAATGCGCCACATGCCCCAGGCAATGGGAAAGACGGACAATCCGCTCTTGCCAAGCGGGACGGGATGCGTTTCTACGCAAATGGTTGAGTTTTGATCGGAGCGCGTGTCAGTCATGCCCGCTCCATGTCACAAAGGGCACACGAATGGTAGAGACGATCCGCTACGGCATCATCGGCACAGGGATGATGGGGGTGGAGCATATCCACAATCTCCAGATCCTGCCGGGCGCCGAGATCGTGGCGGTGGCCGATCCCGATGCCACCTCGCTGGGCTGGGCGCGCAAGGCGATCGGCCATGAGGTGGCCGAATTTGCCGATGCCGCCGCGCTGGTCAAGGGCGCCGATGTGGATGCGGTGGTGGTCGTCAGCCCCAATTTCACCCATCGCGCGGTGCTGGAACCCCTGTTCGATGCCGATGTGGCGATCCTGTGCGAAAAGCCGCTGTGCACCACCATGGCCGATGCCCGCTGGGTGGCCGCCAAGGCCAGGGCCCACCACCGCCCCTTCTGGACCGGCATGGAATATCGCTTCATGCCGCCGGCGGCCGAATTCATCGCCCAGGTGCATGGCGGCCGGGTGGGCGCGCTGCAGATGCTTTCCATCCGCGAGCACCGCTTCCCCTTCCTGGTGAAAGTGGGCGACTGGAACCGCTTTGCCCGCAACACCGGCGGCACGATGGTGGAGAAATGCTGCCATTTCTTCGATCTGATGCGGCTGATCGTCCGGTCCGAGCCGGTGCGTGTCTATTGCTCGGGCGCGATGGATGTGAACCACCTCGACGAGCGCTATGATGGCCAGCGCCCCGACATCATCGACAACAGCTTCACCACCATCGATTTCGCCAATGGCGTCAGGGCGATGCTGGATCTGTGCATGTTTGCCGAAGGGGCCGAACATCAGGAAGAGATCAGCGCCACCGGCGACAGGGCGCGGCTGGATGTGCTGATCCCGCCGGGCGATCTGGTCTATGCGCCGCGGGTGGACTGGCGCGGCCCCAAGGCGGTGGAACGCACCCATGTGGCGGTGGACGAGGCAGCGCTGAAGGCCGGCTCGCACCATGGCTCCACCTATTACCAGCACGAGGCCTTTGCCCGCGCGGTGCGGGGCGAAGGGCCGGTGATCGTCTCGGCCGAGGATGGGCTGATGGCGGTTGCCATCGGCACGGCGGCCGAGATCAGCGCGCGCGAACACCGCGTGGTGGACATGGCCGAGGTGCTGGAGGCCTGAAGCGCTTCGACGACCTAAGTGCCGAGGGGCCTAGAGCCCCTCCCCGCCAATCCAGTGCGTGTTGCTGAGCATGCGCGCCAGATGCCACACCTGCCGGCGGATATCGGGCACGGCGATGATCTCCCAGGCCTCGCCCTTGGTCACCGGGCCCACGGCATAGAGATGCGGCTGGCGGCGCCCCTGCGCATCCAGCACCGATCCGGTGTGATCGACATCGAGGCCCAGCCGGTGCACATCGGCCCGCGCCCGCCCCTCGGCCACCAGCGCACGCAGCAGCGGATGATCGCTGCGGGTGATGTCGCCCTCGGGCCCCGTGCACAGCACCACCCGGCCCACATCCAGCTGCCGTTCCGGCCCGCCGCCGCGCGGCTGCCAGCGCACATGGGCGCCATCGCCCCGCGGCTCTGCCCCCAGCAGGCGGCCGGCCACGAAATCCAGCCGGCCATCCGCGCGCAGCCGGTCGATCACCTCGGCCACGGGGGGCGCCAGGCGGTGCCGGTGCACATCCCACCAGGGCCGCAGATGGCGCAGGAAACGCGCCTGCGCCGCCGCATCATGCTGGCGCCACAGGCTTTGCGTGTGGGCGCGCAATTCATCCACCGCATGGCGCCAGCCGACATGGCCCGCCCGCCGGCGCAACTGGCGCAGCAGCCAGGAGCCGCGCGCCTCTGGCCGAGGCACGGCGCCCACCACCGGCCCTTCGGCGGCATGCGCGCGCGGCGCCAGCCCCCGGCGCGAGAGCGCCGTGATGCGCCCGCGATAGCCCGCCTTTTCCAGGCTGAGCGCGACATCCACCGCCGTCAGCCCGGTGCCCACCAGCAGCACATGGTCGATCCCTTCCAGATCCTGCGTCACCGCCGCCGACCAGGGGTTGTCGATCAGCACCGGCGGGGCAAGGCCGGCCAGCACCGGCAGGCGGGCCGGCGCGAAATTGCCCAGCGCCAGCACCACCGCCCGCGCCGCGATCACCTGCCCGCTGGCCAGCCGCAGCGCGGCATGATCGGCGTGCCAGTCGATCCCCAGCGCCTCTTCCTCGCGGATGGCAAAGCGGCCCGGCGCCGCGGCCAGCGCGGCCAGCAACTGCTCGCGCAGATATTGCCCATAGGTGAGGCGGGGGGCAAAACGGTTGGCCTGCTCCTGCGAGGAAAAGCCCATCCAGCGCAGGAAATGGCCCGGATCATCGGGAAAGGCGCTCATGTTGGCAGCGCGCACGTTGAGCAGATGTTCCGGCGCGCGCGTGCCAAAGGCAAGGCCGCGCGCCAGCTTTTCGCGGTCGCGCTCCACCAGCACCACCCGCGCGCCCAGCCGCAACAGGTTGATCGCCAGCAAAGTGCCGGAAAAGCCCGCCCCCACGATCGCGATCGGCAGGTCGGCGCCGTTGGCGGGGGATGGGGATGCGGGCATGGGATCAGGCTCCTGGGCCGCGCCGCGGCCGTCTTTGATGGTGGGTGTCATGCCGCATCATCGGGCATATCTCAACTTTTTTGGTAGATATTAAGCGCCGCGAATGCATCCCCTTTCGCAGCGAAGTTTTGCTTCGCCCATGGCAAAGAACGCTTGGCTGAAAAATCCCTACCACATTGATAGACATTATGGCGAAGCAGGCACATCCCGGCAGCCACCGGTATTTCGCAAAGGCGATGCGCCCGCAAGAACGAAAGCCATGGCAGGGGGAAAGCTTATGGGTTTTATCGGGCATCTTGATCTGCTGCACGCGCTGGCCGGCCTGTTGGTGGGCCTGCTGGTGGGGCTGACAGGCGTGGGCGGCGGATCGCTGATGACGCCGCTGCTGGTGCTGCTGTTCGGCGTGGCCCCGCAAACCGCGGTGGGCACCGATCTGCTCTATGCCGCCATCACCAAGATCACCGGATCGGCCGTGCATGGCTGGCGCGACACGGTGGAATGGAGCATCGTGCGCCGGCTGGCCTATGGCAGCGTGCCGGCAGCGATTGCCACGCTGGCGGTGCTGGCGCATATCGGCCACCCCGATCCTGCCACGCAGAACATCATCCTGCTGGTGCTGGCGGTGCTGCTGGCGCTGACTGCGCTGAGCGCCTTCTTCCGCAACTGGCTGATCCGCTTTGCCGCCGATCTCGATCCACTCGATCCGCCGTTCAAGGCGGTGGTCGGCACGGTGGTGCTGGGGGCGGTGATCGGCGTTGCGGTGTCGGTGTCCTCGGTGGGCGCCGGCGCGATCGGGGTAACCGTGCTGCTGATGCTCTATCCGCGCCTGCCGGTGGTGCGCGTGGTCGGCTCCGATATCGCCCATGCCGTGCCGCTGGCGCTGATCGCCGGGGTGGGCCACTGGATCATCGGCGATGTCGATGGCGCGCTGCTCACCAACCTGCTGGTCGGCTCGATCCCCGGCGTGGTGATCGGCAGCCTGCTGTCCACACGCGCGCCCGACAAGGTGCTGCGCCCGCTGCTGGCGGTAGTGCTGGCGATTTCGAGCTGGCAGCTGTTCCTCAAAACCCTCAGCCACGAACACACCGCGCCCAGGCCCGCCGCCAGCCCCACCCGCTAAGCGCGCGCCGCCCCATCGCCACCAAGCACAGGATATTTGCCATGCCCATGACAATGCCGCCACGCCGGCTGGCCCCCGCCGCCGGCCTGCTGCTGGCCCTGGCCAGCCCGCCCGCCCATGCCACCGACGGCTATTTCCTCAACGGCGTGGGCGCCAAGGCCGAAGGCGAGGCCGGCGTTGCCATCGCCCTGCCGCAAGATGCGCTGGCAATCGCCGCCAACCCGGCCGCCGCCACCGAAGTGGGCCACCGGCTGGACATCGGCGCGCAGATCTTCGTGCCCGATCGCTCGGCCACGATCAGCGGGAATGGCGCCGGGCTTAACGGGCGCTATGGCGGCAATGGCGCCAACCCCTTCCTGCTGCCCGATATCGGCTATGTGCGCCCGCTGGGCGAGCGGCTGGCGATCGGCATCGCCATCTATGGCAATGGCGGCATGAACACCACCTACAAGGCCAACCCTTTCGCAAGCTTCGGCGCCAGCGGCCCGGCCGGGGTCGATCTCAAGCAGATCTTCATCACCCCGACCCTCGCCGCGCGCGTGCTGCCGGGCCAAAGCCTGGGCATCTCGCCGATCATCGTCGTCCAGAGCTTCAAGGCCAGCGGCCTGCAGCCTTTCTCCGCTTATTCGGAAGACCCGGCCCATTTCACCAATCTGGGCGAAAGCTGGTCCACCGGCGCTGGCGTGCGCGTGGGCTGGCAGGGCCATTTCGGCCCCGCGCTGACCCTTGGCGCCTTCTATGAATCGAAAGTCCGGGCCAGCCATTTCGGCAAATATGCCGGCCTCTTCGCCGGCCAGGGCCGCTTCGATGTGCCCGCCGCCTGGGGCGCGGGCATCGCCGTGAAGGCCAATGCCCGCCTCACCCTTGCCGCCGATGTGAAACGCATCGAATATGCCGGCGTTGGCGCGGTGGGCAACGGGCTGGGCGCGCTGTTTCTGGGCGTGCCGTTCGGGGCCAGCGGCGGGCCGGGCTTTGGCTGGCGCAACATCACCAGCGCCAAGTTCGGCATCAGCTATGCGGCCAGCCCGCGGCTGATCCTGCGCACCGGCTATGGCTGGACCGGCAACCCCGTGCCCGCTTCGCAAACGCTGCTCAACATCCTGGCCCCCGGCGTGGTGCAAAACCACCTGACGCTGGGCGCCACCTGGACCACGCGCGGCGGCGTTGAGCTGACCGGCTTTGCGATGCATGCGCTGGGCCACACGGTCTATGGCAATGGCTCCATCCCCGCCGCTTTTGGCGGCGGCGAAAGCGATGTGGCCCTGGGCGAAACCGCCTTTGGCCTTTCGGGCGGCTGGAAATTCCGGTGAGCCTGGCGCTGGCCGGCCATCTGCCCAATCTGGCAGGCGGCGCGCTGATCGGCCTGGCAGCGGGCGCCCTGCGGCTGACGAGCGGCCATATCGCCGGCATCAGCGGCATCGCCCGGCTGGCCCTGCGCGGCCCCGAACGCGGCTGGCGCCTGGCCTTCCTTGCCGGCCTTATCCTTGCCGGCCTCATCCCTGCCGGCCCTGCTGCCAGCCTCACCGCCGGCCTGGCCGAAACGCCCCTGCCCACCCTGGCCGGCGCCGGCCTGCTGGTGGGCCTGGGCACCGGCCTTGGCAATGGCTGCACCAGCGGCCACGGCATCTGCGGCCTGGCGCGCCTGTCGCGCCGTTCGCTGGTGGCGGTGGCGGTGTTCATGGCCACTGCCATGCTGACGGTGCTGATCCGGCACCACACCGCAGGCATCTGGCAATGAGCCCGGCCAGCGCCAGAGGCAGCACCTCCACGCTGGCCGCGCTGGGCTGCGGGCTGCTGTTCGGCGCCGGCCTACTGCTATCGGGGATGACCAGCCCGGCCCGCGTGCTGGGCTTTCTCGACATTACCGGCCAGATTACCGGCCAGTGGGACCCAAGCCTTGCCTTTGTCATGGGCGGCGCGCTGGCGGTAGCCGCCCCCCTGTTCGCCCTGGCCCGCCGGCGCGGAGCAGCGCTGAACGGCCGCCCCTTGGCAGACCCTGCCAGCCGCCTCCCCGATGCCCGTCTGCTGGCGGGCGCTGCGCTGTTCGGCCTGGGCTGGGGGCTGGCGGGCCTGTGCCCGGGGCCAGCGCTGGTCGATCTGGCGCTGCGCCCATGGCCGGCCCTGGTCTTCACCGGCCCCATGCTGGCCGGCCTGCTGCTCAGCCGGCGCGACTGATCCGGCCATATCGAACAGATTGAGCGCGCCGATCGCCAGATGGAGCGCGGCTTGCCCGGACTGATAGCCCGGGTTCCGGAAGGGGCAGCCCGCCCGCGTCGTTGCTGCTGAAGGAAGGCGGCTGCACGGCAGGTGCGAAACCACCAACCTAAATCATGGGGAAATATGGTGAGCCCAGCTGGATTCGAACCATCGACCTACTGATTAAAAGTCAGTTTTCAGGGCCTTTTGTGACGCGATGGATTTTCCATTAATGAAAAAATTACAATGCATTATGTCGAATCTCGTTTCACGGTGTAGCAGGATTTTTGATTGCTGGTGCTTGCTATGTGCTTGCTAGAATGCTTACTGGCACCCCGACACAGCGGCGAGAAAGCACCCATGGCGTCCATCACCAAGCGCACCGTAGACGCAGCCCAACCCGGCACCCGCGACAGCTTCTTATGGGATGACGAGATTGCCGGCTTTGGCCTCAAGATCACCCCGGCGGGCGGCAGACCTACATTTATCAATATCGGATGACGCGCCCCGGCATGGCCAAGGCCTGCCCCACCCGGCGCCATACCATCGGCAGACATGGCAATCTGACACCGCTTCAGGCCCGCGCCCGCGCCAAGGAACTGGCCGCCATGGTGGCGCAAGGCATCGACCCCGGCCAGCTTGAAAAGGACCGCTTCACCGCTGCCGACAATGCCCGGCGCGCGGCCGAGGAAAAGGCCAGGGCGGAAAGCCTGCTTGCCTTTGACCGGCTGGCCGAAACGTGGCTCGACCATTATGAAAACGAGAAGGAGCGCCGCCCGTCCGGCGTGGCCTTGGCCAAGCTGGTGGTGAACCGCTATCTTGTCCCCGCGCTCGGCAACCGGCCTATGCCGCACATTGGCCGCAGCGACCTAAACCCCATCCTAGACAGCATCCCCACCGCCAAGCGCGGAATGCGCCGGGCTGTTTTCGCCTATGGCTCGATCCTGTTTGGATGGGCGCACAAGCGCGGCGACATTGCCGAAAACCCCTTCCTATCCATGGTGAAGCCCGAGGCGCCAAAGGCCCGCGACCGGGTTTTGAACGATGACGAGCTTGCCGCCATCTGGAAGGCCACCGCCACCCTGTCCGAACCATTCGGCCCGTTCTTTCGCCTGCTTGTCCTGACAGGCCAGCGCCACCGCGAAGTTTCCGACATCAGTTGGACCGAACTGGACCCAGGCGGCGCGCTCTGGACCATTCCCGCCGGCCGTGCGAAGAACGGCGCCGCGCATCTTGTGCCACTATCGCCCGCCGCCATAGCCGAGCTGGACGCGCTGGCCCTCGCCCAGCACATCAAGGCCAAAGCCAAAAAGCCCGATGGCGCCAAATGGCCGATTGTGGGCTTTGCACTCACCACCACAGGGCACAGCCCCATCAGCGGCATCAGCAAGGCCAAAGCCGCACTGGACAAAGCCATAACCGAGGCGCGCAAAGATCAGGGTGGCGCCATTCCCGCTTGGCGCATCCATGACTTGCGCCGCAGCCTCGCCACAGGCTTTCAGCGCCTTGGCGTGCGGTTTGAAGTAACCGAGGCCACGCTCAACCACATCAGCGGCGCCAAGGGCGGCGTTGCCGGCATCTATCAGCGCCACGATTGGGCCGAGGAAAAGCGCGCAGCCCTTGACGCATGGGCGCGGCATGTCGCCGCAATCCGCCAACCGGCTGACCAGGCCAATGTGGTGAAGCTGCGGGCATAATCGCGGATTTGCTGCGGGGTATCTCATTTGCCGGCGAGAACGGCGAGAACCGGAGAACGCAGCAGGCAACCCACTGTATTACTAGGGTAAATCCTGTTCTCGCGTAAGGAAGGGGCCGTTCTCACCCGACAAAGGTGAGAACGGCCCCCTCGCGATATGCCCGAAGCGAGCCGCGCGGCTAGCGGTCAGCCCATCAATTGCGGCCAATGACGCTGCCGCCAGCTTATCCAATTGAGGGCAACCATGAAGGCCTGACATTGGGACAAAGCCGCCGTCCATGGGTCTACCGGCGAATGGCGGGTTCGGCCAAAACAGACGTTGGTTTGTGGGGTTAAAAACGGCTAGGATGGGTGGTAGAGCGGTCTGTCACCGGCGCCGTGCCGATGCTGCCACGCCATACGCCGACCCAGCCCGGTTGCGCCGGCCCTGCCTTGGCCAAAGCCCCTTCAACCCCGAGCAGCAGCACCGCACCCGCAACGAGCGTAAACCACACGGTGCGGCGCATGAAGACGGCATCATTCGCACTCCTGCGCGGTGGCCATGATGGAATTGATCGCATCTCCAGCCATTGCGGCCGCCTCGGCGGGTGACTTGCCCAGATGGGCAGCATAAAGGGCCGTAAGCTCGCTGCGCGCGGCGGTGATATCGGCCGGCGTGACGCCGCGTCGGCGGGGCGCCTTGATGCCCGGATCGCGATGCGCCAACCCCAGGCGCGCGGTATCCAGCGCCGTCTCGTAGACGCGATAGGCGGCGAAACGGATGGTGCCGTCGCAAGGCGGCCAAGCGGCGTTGAGCTTGCCATCGAGTGCGGTGAGCATGGGTGTGGGCG
>DASRYE010000311.1:0-6297 GCA_035653915.1 Novosphingobium sp.
GGCCCATGGCGGGCCGGCAGCGGCGGTGAAGCGGATCACCACGGCAGATTATCCCACCCCGGCGCGGCGGCCGGCCAATTCGCGGCTTTGCGGCGCGAAGCTGGCGGCGGCCTATGGGCTGGCGCTGCCTGATTGGCGGGCCTCGGTGGCAGGGGTGGTGGCGCGGCTGCTGGCCGAACAGGAGAAGGCGGCGTGAAGGGCATCATTCTGGCCGGTGGCAGCGGCACCCGGCTCTATCCGATGACACTGGCGCTCTCCAAGCAGCTGATGCCGGTGTATGACAAGCCGATGATCTATTACCCGCTGACGACGCTGATGCTGGCGGGAATTCGGGAGATCCTCGTCATCACCACGCCGCAGGATCAGGGCGCTTTCCGCCACCTGCTGGGCGATGGCAGCCAGTGGGGCGTGGAGATCCGGTATGCCGTGCAGCCAGAGCCCAGGGGGCTGGCGCAGGCCTACACGATCGGCGCGGATTTTGTGGCTGGCGGCCCGTCCTGCCTGGTGCTGGGCGACAATATCTTCTTTGGCCATGGCCTGCCGCAGGTGCTGGCGGGGGCCAGGGCGGGGCTGGCCGCGGGGGGCGCCCGGGTGTTCGCCTATCAGGTGGCAGACCCGGAGCGGTATGGCGTGGTGGAATTCGATAGCGCGCGCCGGGCCGTTTCCATCGAGGAGAAGCCGGCCGCGCCCAAATCGAACTGGGCGGTGACCGGGCTTTACTTCTACGATGCCGAGGTGGTGGAGATCGCCCGTTCGATCCAGCCGTCGGCGCGCGGCGAGCTGGAGATCACCGATGTCAACCGCGCCTATCTGGCCGCCGGCCGGCTCAGCGTGGAAGTGATGGGCCGCGGCTATGCCTGGCTGGATACCGGCACGCCCGAAAGCCTGCTGGAAGCGGCGCAATTCGTCGCCACGCTGGAAAAGCGGCAAGGCATGAAGATCGCCTGCCCGGAAGAGATTGCCTGGCGGATGGGCTATATCGACGATGCCGGCCTCGAACAGGCCGCCGCCCGCCTTGGCAAGGGCGATTATGCCGCCTATCTGCGCCGCCTGCTGCAGATCGGGCAGCTGGGCTGAGCTGGTCTTTGCTGCGGCAAGATGTGCATTTGCGTTGTGCAGTTGCAATAGCGCTGCAACAGGATTGGTGATAAGGGTTTTTTCGTATCTATTCGCTGATCCGGGTGGAAATGCCTGCGTTATGCTGTCAAACATCAGCCGGCGCAGACAAAACCACGCTACTGACGAGATAAAAGGGACTTATGCCGAAGATTACGCCCGTGATTTTGTGCGGTGGCAGCGGCACGCGTTTGTGGCCGCGCAGCCGCAAGGCCAAGCCCAAGCCTTTCCTGCCGCTGGTGGGCGATTATACGCTGTTTGAGGAGGCCCTGCGCCGCACGGCCGACCGCGCGATTTTCACAGCGCCGGTGATCGTCACCGGCACCGCCCATCTGGAACATGTGGAAAGCCAGCTGGCTTTCGCCCCCGATGCGCAGGTGATCGTGGAGCCGGCCGCGCGCAACACGGCCGCGGCCATCGCCCTTGCCGCCCTGCGCCTGCCCGAAGATGCGGTGATGCTGGTGTGCCCGAGTGACCATCACATTGGCGATCCGGCCGCTTTCGTGGCCGCTGCGCAGGCCGCCGCCGGCCTTGCCGCGGAAGGCTGGCTGGTGGCCTTTGGCATCACCGCCACGGCGCCGGAAACCGGCTTTGGCTATGTGAAGCGCGGCGAGGCGATTGGCGCGGCCGGTTTCCGGGTGGATCGCTTCGTTGAAAAGCCCGATCTGGAGCGCGCCATCACCTTCCTGGCCGAGGGCAGCTACAGCTGGAATGGCGGCATCTTCGCCTTCAGCGCCGGCACTTTCCTGGCCGAACTGGCCGCCCACCGCCCGGCCATCGCCGAGCAGGCGCGCAAGGCCGTGGCCGCCGGCCATGAAGAGGGCCGCCGCTTCCACCCGGATGCGGCGCTCTTTGCCGGGGTGGAAAGCGATTCGATCGATTACGCGGTGATGGAGAAGACCAGCCGCGCCGCCATGGTGCCCGCCGCCATGGCGTGGAGCGACATTGGCAACTGGCAGGCGCTGCATGCCGCCCGCCTGCAGGATGATCGCGGCAATGCCGTGCTGGGCGCGGTAGAGCTGGTCGATTGCAGCAATGTGCTGGTGGAAAGCGATGGGCCGCGCGTGTCGGTGATCGGCCTTGAGAATGTGATGGTGGTCGTCGATGGCGGCGAGGTGCTGGTGACGACGGCGGCCGGGGCCCAGAAGGTGGGCAAGCTGGCCGGGGCCGCCAACCAGTGAACATGGCGGCGGCCATCTCGCCCGCGCTGCCGGTGCGGCTGGTGGAAAAGCCCTGGGGGGTGGAGGTATTGCCCGCCCCCTTTGCCGGCGATCCACGCGGGGCTGGCCGGCGCATTGGCGAGATCTGGTTCGAGCCGCCGGCCGCTGTGCCCGAACTGTTGCTGAAATATATCTTCAGCAGCGACAAGCTCTCGGTGCAGGTGCACCCTTCCGATGCGCAGACCCTGGCGCAGGGGCTGGGCCGGCAGGGCAAGGAGGAATGCTGGCTGGTGATCGATGCCGGGCCGGATGCGCGGCTGGGCATTGGCTTTCACGAGCCGGTGGAGCCAGAGGCGATGCGCGCGGCGGCCCTTGATGGCAGCATCGAGCAGATGCTGGTGTGGCACCAGGTACAGGCCGGCGATTTCTTCTACATTCCCGCCAACACCGTGCATGCCATTGGCGCCGGGGTCAGCGTGGTGGAAGTGCAGCAGAACAGCGATATCACCTATCGCCTGTTCGATTATGGCCGCCCGCGCGCGCTGCATCTGGAAGAGAGCCTGGCCGTGGCGCTGGGCACGCCCTATGATCTGGCGCGCCATCATCGGCGGCTGGGGCCGGGCGGCGATGCGCAGCTGGTGGAAGGGCCCTATTTCCGGCTGGACCGGGTGGAAGGCCTGCCCGATGCGGGCCTGCGCGCGGGGCTGGCGGCGCGCTATGGCCATGCGCCGCTGGTGGTGCTGCCGCTGGCCGGCGCGCTGACGGTGATGGGCGCCACGGTGGCCGCTGGCGGCTGCGCGATTGCCTCCACACTGGCGGATATTGCCTTTGCGCCCGGGGGGCAGTGCCTCCTCGCCCAACCCCTAGGGGTTTCAGCCTAACTCTCTTGCGCGGATCGCCGCTGCACCGGCCCGGCGGGCGCTTGCCCCGCCGTTGTGGAGGGGCTTTGCCTTGAGAGGGGCGGGGCCTTGTGGTGCCGTGCCTTATGGCCGATCGGCAATGGTGCCGCGGCCACAGGGCAAGGTGGCTGATGAGCGAGGCGCGGCATCTGTTTGATTTGGCGCGGCATAAGGCAATGCCTGCCGCGCGCGCGCCGGATGGGGCCGCGCTGCTGGCGCGCGGCCGCGCGGTGATCGCGGCGGAAGGGCAGGGGCTGGCGCTGCTGGCCGCCGGGCTGGATGGTCGCTTTGCCGATGCGGTGGCGCTGATTGCGGCGGGGCGGCGGCTGGTGCTGGCGGGCATGGGCAAATCGGGCCATATCGCGCGCAAGCTGGCGGCCACCTTTGCCGCCACCGGCACGCCGGCGCTGTTTGTGCACCCGGCAGAGGCCGCGCATGGCGATCTGGGCATGATTGCTGCGGGCGATGTGCTGCTGCTGCTGTCCAATTCGGGCGAAACGCGCGAATTGCGGCCGCTGCTGGCGCATGGCCGGGCGCTGGGCTGCAAGGTGATCGGCATGGCCGGGCGGGCGGGCTCGTTCCTGATGGCGGCGGCCGATGTGGGGCTGTGCCTGCCGCAGGTGGCGGAGGCTTGCGCGATCAGCTGCGCGCCCACCGTGTCGAGCACGATGCAGATGGCGCTGGGCGATGCGCTGGCGCTGGCGGTGATGGACCTGTGCGGCGTGGCGCCGGCGCGGCTGCGGGCGCTGCATCCGGGCGGCGCGCTGGGGCTGCAGCTGGCCCGGGTGGACGAGGTGATGCAGGGCCCGGGCGCCCTGCCGCTGGTGGAGGAAGCCACGCCGATGGCCGAGGTGATCTCGGTGATCACGCGCGGGCGCTTTGGCCTTGCCGGGGTGACGGATGGCGCGGGGCGGCTGGTGGGGGCGATCAGCGATGGCGATCTGCGCCGCCATATCGGGCAGCTGGCAGGCGCTGTGGCGGGCGCTGTGATGAGCCGGGCGCCGGTGTGGGTGCCGGCCGGCATGCTGGCGCGCGAGGCGCTGGCGCTGATGGGCCAGGCGCGGATCTCGGCGGTGTTCGTGATGGCAGAGGGGGCAGGCGGCGCCGGCCGGCCGCTGGGCATGCTGCATGTGCATGATCTGCTGCGGCTGGGGGCGGCATAGAGGATGGCCCTGCTGCGCGATACAGAGGCTTGGCCCCTTGGCAAGGCCAGCGTGCCGGGCGGGGCCTGTGCGGTGGTGATCCCGGCGCGTTATGGCTCCACGCGTTATCCCGGCAAGCCGCTGGCGCTGCTGCGCGGGGGCAGCGGCGAGGCCAGGCCGTTGATCCGCCGCAGCTGGGAAGCGGCGCGGGCCGGGCTGGCGGAGATGGGCATGCCTGCGCGCCTGCTGGTGGCAACGGACGACCCGCGCATTGCCGAAGCCGTCGCCGCTTTTGGCGGCGAGGCGGTGTTGACCCCGCCCGATTGCCGCAACGGCACGGAGCGCTGCGCGGCCCTGCTGGAGGCTTTGCCGGCATCGGTGGAGGTGGTGGTGAACTGGCAGGGCGATGCGCCCTTGATGCCGCCGGCCGCGCTGGCGGCGGTGGTGGCCGGGCTGGGCCGGGATGCGGGCGCGGTGATGGCAACCGCGGCCCTCGCCTGCAGCGCGCAGGTCCATGCCCATCTGCTGGCCGATGCGGCGGCGGGCCGGGTGGGCGGCACCACGGTGGTGGTCAACGGGCGGGGCCGGGCGCTCTATTTTTCCAAGCGGGTGCTGCCTTTTGCGCCGGCGGCCGGGCATGCGGCGGTGCGGCTGCATCTGGGGCTCTATGCCTATCGCCGCGCGGCGCTGGCAGCCTATGCGGCGCTGCCGCCCAGCCGGCTGGAGCAGGAAGAGGGGCTGGAGCAATTGCGCTTTTTCGAGGGTGAGGGGGGCATTGCGGTGGTCGATCTGGCAGAGCCGGGCTGGCCGGTGATCGAGCTGAACAACCCCGAGGATGCGCCGCTGATCGAGGCGGTGCTGGCACAGCGGGGGATCGCATGAGCGCGGTGGCGCTGGCGCCGGGCCTCACCTTCGGCAACGACCGGCCCTTCGTGCTGATCGGCGGCATGAATGTGATCGAGGGGCGCGACAGCCTGCTGCGGGTGGCCGAACATTTCGCCCGCACCTGCGCCGATCTGGCCATCCCGCTGGTGTTCAAGGCCAGCTGGGACAAGGCGAACCGCTCGGCCATCACCTCGTTCCGCGGGCCGGGGCTGGAGGAAGGGCTGGCGCTGCTGGCCGAGGTGAAGGCGGCTTTCGGCCTGCCGATCTGCACCGATGTGCATGAGCCCTGGCAGGCAGGCCCCGTGGCCGAGGTGGCCGATATCGTGCAGCTGCCCGCCTTCCTTGCCCGGCAGACGGATCTGGCGCTGGCGCTGGCGGGCACCGGGCGGGTGGTGCTGGTGAAGAAGCCGCAATTCCTCAGCCCCGCCGAAATGCCGCATATTCTGGCCAAGCTGGCGCAAGGCGGCGCGCCTGGCGCCCTGCTGGGGGAGCGGGGGACCAGCTTTGGCTACAACAATCTGGTGGTGGACATGCTGGGCATGGATCTGATGAAGCCGATGGCGCCGGTGGTGTTCGATGTGACCCACGCCCTGCAGCGCCCCGGCGGCCGGCCGGACAGCGCCGATGGCAGGGGCTCGCAGGCTGCCGCGCTGGCGCGGGCGGGGCTGGCGGTGGGCATTGCCGGCCTGTTTGTGGAAGCGCATCCCGATCCGGCGGCGGCCCTGTGTGATGGCCCCTCGGCCCTGCCGCTGGGGGATCTGGCGCCGTTTCTGCGGCAGATGCAGGCGGTGGACCAGGCCGTGAAACAGGCGGTGAAACAGGCGGTTTAGGCCATGGCCGGCGCGCCGCCCTTTCTGCGCATGCCGCCTTTTCCCGGCGCGCGGGTGCGCCAGCTGGCATGGCGCCGCCCCCGGCCCCTGCCGCTGGACGAAGCCGCGCTGGCTGAGGCCGCCGCCCTTGCCGCTGCCCTGCGCGAGGAGCAGGTGGGCGGCGATTTCTGGGGCGCGCGGCCGGTGGGGGTGGCTGCGGCCAGCGGCGGGGTGGTGCGGGCGATGCCGCGCGGGGCTGATCCGTGGCATGTGGCGGGCGCGGCCT
>DASRYE010000312.1:0-12605 GCA_035653915.1 Novosphingobium sp.
GCGGCGGGCTCCACGGCTGGCCCGATCGGGCAACATAATCGGCGCAGATCTGGCCCGCCGTCACGCCCGAGAGGCTGGATTTGAACGGATGGCTGGCCGACCACCACACCTCGCTGGAGAGGCCATGGCCGCGCGGGCCAAGCCCTGCCACCACCTGCGTGAAGAGCAGCGCCTTGGCCACCGTCACCACCTTGGGGTGGAAGCCCTGCTGCGCGCATTGCGTCCAGAAGGTGGCGAAATCGGGGGGGATGAACAGGCCGGTGACGATCTCCACCCCGGCGGCCTTGAACTGGCTGATCTGGGCGGAAAAATCGTTCGATCCGGGGGCAAAGAGGCCGGCATCGACCAGCCTGAAGCCGCCTACCCTGGCGATCTTTTCGGTAACCCCCTTGCGGATCGCAGTGCCATCCGGGTCGTTCGACCACAGCGCGCCGATGGTCTTGTTGGTGGCCGCGCCCTGCCACATGCCGGCATAGACCGAGGCGATCTGTTCCAGCCCCCAGAAGAAGTGGTAGGTCCAGCCGAAAGGTTTGGCCGGATCACCGTGGCGGCCGAAGAAGAAGGCTTCCCACGGCGCATCGGTAGTGATGCAGGGCACGCCTGCGCTTTCGGCCTGGTCGGCCGTGGGGTTGGTGGTGTCGGCGGTGCCGGCGGCCAGCAGCAGATCAACCTTTTCCCGGTCGATGAGATCCTGCGCCACTTCTGCGGCGCGCTTGGGGTTCGACTGGCTGTCGCGCAGCACCACCTGCACGGCATGGGTCTTGCCGCCCAGCGTAATGCCCTTGTCGAGCAGCGGCTTGAGCTGGTTGATCACATAGTCATCGGCGCTGGCAAAGGGGGCCAGCGGGCCGGTAGTGGGCGTTACCAGGCCCAGCTTGATGACCCTGTCCGCCCCGCCCGGCCCCTTGCAGGCCGCAAGGCCGAACAGATAGACGCCGGCCGCGCCCACGCCAGCCGCCTTGAAGAAACCGCGGCGATCCTGGGGCGCCAGCATTTGCTTGAGATTGTCCATCGTCTCTCTCCCCCGCATTGGGAGCATCACGCCGGCAGGGTTCTGCGCATCGGCGCGATGCGGCACATCGAAAGGCCAGGGCGCGGGATATGGGTGTGCAGACATCCCTGCGCCCTGGCCGGCCTGTTCGGATCAACGCAGCGGGATCACCGCCTTCACCCAGAACTTGTCACCCTGCGGCCGGTAATCGGCCTGGAATTCATGCTGATAGGTGCCGATCAGCATGACCTTGCCGAGATTGAGATGGGCCGAGGGGCCAAGCGCGAAGGCCTTGCCCTTCAGGCCGCCCAGCGCATCAAGCGTGGCCTGCGCGGCGGCATTGGCAACCTTGTCGCCCGTGGTCTGGCGATAGACATAGCCCGAGACGCCCAGCTGGACCTTGCCCACCTGTTGGCCCACCGCGAAATCGGCGTGGAATTCCTGGCCCGACCGGTAATCGGCGCCGGTGGGGTTGAGCGGGTTGATGTTGCCCTGCCGGTTGGTGCCGTTGAAATCATACATCAGCTTCACGTCCACCGTGAAACCGCCCTTGGGATAATAGGCCAGCGCCAGCACCGGCTCGGCGGCCCAGGCGTTGCGGCCGATGTTGGCCAGGCGGTTCTGGCTGTAGGCGCCGGTGGGCGCATAGATGTCGAGCGCGGCCACGGCATGCAGGCTCTTGCCATGCCAGCCCAGAATCAGCGGGGTCAGCGTCATGTCGCCAATGCCGCTGCGCCGGTCATGCGCGGTGCCGATCCCCACCGACAGATCAACGACCGGCAGGATCACCGCATGGCCCACCGAGGCGCCCAGCACGGTGATCTTGTCCACCTGCACCACGCGCAGCACATCGGCGGTGGCGGCCACCTGGAAATCGGGGAAAAAGCCTGCATGGCCATTGCCATCGTTGAAGCGGCCGGCGGTGTAATGCTCTACATAATTGAGGAAATAGGTGCCCGGCGGGGGCAGGGCGCCGGCAGTGAAGCCTTCGGGGCCCTGTGGATAATCGCTGCCGCCGGTTTCGGTGGCCATGGCCGGGGCCGCACATCCCAGCGCCCCTGCCACACACGAAAGCGCCCATCGCCTCGTGGCTGTCCTGAATGTTGTCATGGTCCTCTCCCTGTTGAATTCTCCCTTGCCGATCGCGGGCACAACCCGCCCCTTCCCGAAGGCGCGGGCCTTCGGGTGGTGGTCTTTGCGTTGTGCCGGGATCAGGTCAGGTCAGTGCCGTCATGAATTTTTCGGAAAGCTTCTGGTGGTGATAGAAAATCGCCTTGCCCAGATTCTTCTCGTACCAGACGCTGGGCGGCTGATCGGGATAATGCACATCGCCCCCGGCAAACACTTCGTTGCGGTTGCCCGAGGGGTCGAAGAAATAGGTGGTCTGCCCGTGGGTGATGCCGTGGCGGGTGGGGGCGGTGTCGAGCGAGGTGCCGGTCATCGCGATGAGATCGCCTGCCCGCAGCAGGCTCTCCCATGACTCGACATGGAAAGCGGCATGGTGGAACGTGCCGTGGCGCTCGTCGAGGATCAGCGCGATATCATGCGCCTTCATCGCCAGCGACATGAAGATCGCCAGATTGCGGCCCCCTTCCTGGTCGAGCACATGCTCGGTGACATAAAAGCCCAGCACCTCGCTCAGCAGGTCGCGCGTCGCCTCGATGTCGCGGCCATGCAGCTGGCAATGATCGAACCGCTGCACCCGCATTCCGCGCAGGCCCCGCGGCCAGGCTTCCGGCTCCACCCGCGAGATGCCCCAGCGCCCGGTGTATGCCTTGTCGGCATAGAGTTCGAGCGTGTGGCCCGAGGGCGAGAGGAAGCGCAAGCGGCGCCCGCAATGGTCCAGTTCCCCCGGCGCGATCTCCTCCACCTGGGTGCCCCAGGCGGCCAGATCGCGGCCCAGCGCGCTCAGCGTGGCATCGTCGCGCACCTTGAAGCCCTGGCAATCCATGCCCGCCTCATCGGCCTCGCGCAGCACCACCGAAAACAGCTCGGTATCGCTCCACCCCTTGAGATAGACGCGGCCCATGGCATCGCGATGCGTCTCGATCAGGCCCACCAGTTCTGTGTAATGCTTCACCGCCGGCTCCAGATCGAGCACGCGAAGCTGGACATGTCCGGGGCGGATAACTCCCTTGCGCATTGTTTTATCCTCTCTTTCAGGCTGGTCAGAGCGCCCGCGGGTCCAGCGGGGCCAGTCGGAATGTCAGATCCCCCTGTGGATAGACGCGGCAGGCCAGCGCGAAACGCTCGCGCTCCATGTCCACCGTCACGAAGCGGCGGCTCATCTTGCCCAGGCGCACCTTGCCGCTCAGCAGCTGCACCCGGCACACGCCGCATCCCCCGTTGCGGCAGCCCACGGTTGCCGAACGCGGATTGTCGCGCTCGATCGCCTGCAGCAGGGTTTCCGAAGGCCCGACCAGCACCGCCCGGCCCGTGGCCTGATCAGTGGCCAGCGCCGGCGCGCAAGGGCCCGCCTGGGCGGCCTCAAGCTCTCGCCGGCCCTCAAGGTCGCGCCGGCAAGATATGCTGCGGTGCTGCCCGGCGCGGGCCATGCCTTGCCCCAGCCCGGATGGAGCGACGGCAAAGGCCCCCATCTCCAGCGTCTCTTCCCAATCCTGCCTCATCGCTCATCCTCTCTTGCCCGCCCCCGTTCTGTGCCGGGGTATCAGCGGCCCTTGGATTTGGCCGTTACCGGCCCCATGCCCCAATTGCTGCTGGGCAATTCATTGATCATCACCCGCACCGTGTCGATGGGGGCATCCAGTGTCTGGCTGATGGCATGGGCCACTTCGCGGATCATGGCGCTTTTCTGTTCTTCGCTGCGCCCCTGGATCAGGTTGACTTGCACAATCGGCATTGCCTTGGCCCTTACTCTGTCACGCTGAGGTCGATCTGCCCCAGATTCTGGAACTTGATGGTGAAATGGTCGCCCGGATTGATCGGCACCGCCTCGGTGATGCCGCCGGTCAGGATCAGCGTGCCCGCCGGGATGGACAGGCCACGCCGCCCCAGCATGTTGGCCAGCAAGGCCACCGAATTGAGCGGGCTGCCCAGCACCGCAGCGCCCGCCGCCGTGTTGACCACCTCGCCATTACGCAGCGTGACCACGCCCATCGCCTTGAGATCCAGCCCCGCCACCGGCACGCCCCGATCCCCCACCACGAAAGCGGCGGCCGATGTGTTGTCGGCAATCACCGAGGGCAGGTCGAAGCCATAGTTGAGATAGCGGCTGTCGATCACCTCCAGCGCGGGCAGAACCTGCGCCACGGCGGCCTGAACCTGCGCGATGGTGCAGCCCGGCCCCTTCAGCTCGCGGCTGGTGACGATGGCGATCTCGGCCTCCACGCGGGGGAAGATATAAGCCCCGCGCGACACGCTGCCGCCCGGCGCAATCCGGCCCGCTTCGGTGAGATAGCCGTTGATCGGATCCTTGCAGCCCATCTGCGCCATCTTGGCCCGGCTGGTGAAGCCCATCTTCAGCCCGGCGACGCCCAGATCCTGCTGCAAATCGCGCAGCCGGTCCTGAATGACATAGGCATCGGCCCAGCTGAGGTCGGGGTGGTCGTTGGTGATCTTCACGATCCCCGCCCTGTCGCGCCGCGCCGTCTCCAGCCGCTCGGCCAGCAGGTTCACCGTTTCTTGTGCAAGTGCCATCACAGCGCCACCCTATTCAAACCGCAGCCCGGCATTGCCCAGGCCGCCCACCGTGACGCGCAGCGCATCACCCGCCTTCACCGCCACCGGCGCGGTCAACTCCCCCGCCAGCACGATCTCGCCCGCCCGCAGCGGATCTCCCTGGGCATCAAGCGCATTGGCCAGCCATGCCACCGCCTTGGCCGGATGGCCCAGCGCCGCAGCGCCGGCGCCAGTGGCCGCCAGCGCGCCGTTCAGCTCGGCCACCACGCCGCAACATTCCAGATCGATGGCCGCAGGCGCCAGCCCGCCATCGCCCAGCACCACATGGGCGCCAAAGCCATGGGCCGCCGCCTGCGGATCCCTGACCTCGATGGCGGGGAAGACCAGCGCCGTGGCTTCCAGCACGTCGGCAATGTCCACCTCGCCACCGGCCAGATCCCGCTCCAGCAGGAAGGCCAGCGTGGCCACCGCCAGCGGCGCATCGCCCCCGGCCATGGGCACCGCATCGGTGTCATCCACCAGCATGTCGGCGGTGATCGCGCCAAAGGCTGGCTGGCTCAGGCCCAGCTGCGCGCGCGCCGCCTGGCCAATGCCCAATACCCGGCGACCGATACGCGCGACGGTGAGATTTTCGGCAGAGTTCGAAATGTCGGCCATGTCCCTCTATCCCCAGCCACCTGTGAGCGGCCGTTTTGCTTGGCACAGGATTTACCCCGGCATAAACATGTGATCCAATGCCGATTGGGCACGATATCATGCAGCAGGCGCATGGGTGAGCGATGGACATCCGACAACTCGAAAATTTTCTGGCCGTATGCGAAGAGATGAATGTGGGCCGCGCGGCCGGGCGCGTGCATCTCTCACAGCCCGCGCTGAGCCGGCAGATCCAGGCGCTGGAGGCCGAGGTCGGCGTGGCGCTGTTCGACCGCAGCTCCAAATCCATCCGGCTGACCGCCGCCGGGCACCATTACGAGCGGGAGCTGCGGGTGGTGCTCAACAGCCTGCGCAACAGCGCCCGCACCGCGCGCGCAATCGCCGCCGGCCACCAGGGCGAGATCAAGGTCGGCATTTTCGGCTCGGCGATCCTCGATTTCATCCCCGCCACGCTGGAGCGCTTCGGCCAGCTGCATCCACAGGCGCGGGTAAGCCTGGCCTCGATGGACAAGGACATGCAGATCGATGGGCTGCGCCGGCGCACGCTCGATCTGGGCTTCAACCGCCTGGTGCCCGAAGAGCCCGACATCAGCGTCGAACTGGTGCGCACAGAGCCCTTGGTGCTGGCCATGCGCAGCGACAATCCGCTGGCCAGCGAAGCGCAGATCCACCTGGAACATATCGTCGAGACGCCGCTGGTGCTCTATCCCACCCATGTGCGCAACAGCCTGATCACCCGCGTGCACCAATTGTTTGCCGATATCGGCGCGGCGCCGCTGGTGGCGCATGAAGTGGCCGATCTGATCAGCGCCATGTCGCTGATATCGGCAGGGCTCGGCGTGGGCATCGTGCCCATCGCCGCCACGCGGATCACGCTGCGCGATGTGGTGTTCCGGCCTTTCGCGGGCAAGCCGCCCACGGTCAACCTGGCCTGCCTCTATCGCAAGCACGACGACAATCCGCTGCTGCTGCGGCTGCTCGATTGTGTGCGGCAGATGGGCAGGGAGCAGGAAGCGCCGATCTCATCCTGAGCCGCTCGCCCGGTCTGGCCCGCGCCCGAAGCAGGTCTCCTCCACCGCCCGGGCCACGGCCTGCAAGGCGTGTAGCGCGCGTGGATCGGGCGCCGGCGCCGCCGCCCCCCGCCGCGACAGCGACAGCGCCGCCGGAACAGCGCCGGCCCGGTCTCGAATCGGCACCGCCAGGCAGAACAGGTCTGGCGCGATCTCGCCGCGATCCTGCGCAAAGCCCTGGCGGGCCACCTCCTCCAGTTCGCGGGCCAGATCCGCAGGCGCGGTGATGGTGGCCGGTGTCAACGCCACAAAGGGGCCACCCGCCAGATAGGCGCTGCGCTGGGCCGCCGGCAAATGGGCCAGAAGCACCTTGCCCACGCCCGAACAATAGGCCTCCATCTGCATGTCCACGCGCGTGAACAAGGTGTTGGCCGCGGCACCTGTCTTGACGCGATAGGTCACCATATCGTTCTCGAAAGTGCCCAGTTGCGCCACGCCGCCAAAACGCGCCGCCAGCTTGCGCAACAGGGGCGCGGCAATATTGGCGATCAGCTGCACATCCTCCACCAGCGCCCCCAGCGCCCGCAGCCGCGGGCCGGCGATGTGCCGCCCATGCCCGGCCGGCGCCAGAAACCCCTCGGCTACCAATGTCGCCACCTGGCGATGCGCGGTGGCCACCGGCAGGCCTGCCGCGCGGGCCAGCGCCGACACGCTGCTGGCCGCGCGATCGGCCACGATCGCCTCCAGCATCGTCAGGCTGCGCTGTGTGGCGGCGACCAGGGGCTTTTGATTTCTCATCTGGCGAGAAATTAGCAGGCGGCTCGTCTGGCGCCAAGCCCCGCCAGATCCTAATCATGCGCCATCCCCGCTGGAGAGGACATGCCAGGATGACCGACAAACACGAAGCCGCAGCGATCCTGCTGCGCAACGCCTATGCGGGCGGCGCGGTGCCCCCCTTGCGCGCTTATCTCGCCCCGGTAGACATCGCCGGCGCCTATGCCGTGCAGGAAATCAACACCCGCTTCTGGCAGGCGCAGGGCCGCCGGATCGTGGGCCGCAAGGCCGGGCTGACGGCCAGGGCCGTGCAGGCGCAGCTGGGCGTGGACCAGCCCGATTTCGGCGTGCTGTTCGATGACATGGCAGTGGCCGATGGCGGCTTCCTCGATCCGGCCCGCTGCCTCCAGCCCAAGGCCGAGGCCGAGATCGCCTTTGTGCTGGGCGCCGACCTGCCCTCGGCCGACACCACGCCCGAAGCGGTCGCCGCGGCGGTTGGCACGGTGCATGCCGCTATCGAGATCGTCGATTCGCGCATTGCCGACTGGCAGATCACCTTCTCCGACACGGTGGCCGACAATGGCTCCTCGGCCTTTTTCACGCTGGCGGGCGAAGGCAAGGCGCTCGATGGCCTGGATCTCTACACCGCCGGCATGGTGATGGAAGTGAACGGCCAGATCGTTTCGCTGGGCGCGGGCGCGGCAGCGCTTGGCCATCCGCTGAACGCCGCCGCCTGGCTGGCCCGCACGCTGGCCGCGCGCGGCGACCCCCTGCGCAAGGGCGATATCCTGCTGGCGGGCGCGCTGGGGCCGATGGTGGCCCTTCAGGCGGGCGATCACGTTGTGGCCCGCGTTGGCGGGCTGGGTTCCTGCAGTTTCACTTATGCGAAAGGCTGAGATCATGGCCAAGACAAAGGTTGCCATCATCGGTTCGGGCAATATCGGCACCGATCTGATGATCAAGATCATGCGCCTGTCCAAGGTGCTGGAGATGGGCGTGATGGTGGGCATCGACCCGGCCTCCGACGGGCTGGCGCGCGCGGCGCGCATGGGTGCTGCCACCACGCATGAAGGCATAGACGGCCTCGTCAACATGCCCGAATTTGCCGATATCGGCATCGTGTTCGATGCCACCAGCGCCGGCGCCCACAAGCGCAACAACGAGATCCTGCAGGCCCATGGCAAGCGCGTGATCGACCTCACCCCCGCCGCGATCGGGCCCTACACGATCCCGCCGGTGAACGGCGAGGCCAACCTCGATGCGCCCAACGTCAACATGGTGACATGCGGCGGGCAGGCGACCATTCCCATCGTCGCGGCGGTCAACCGCGTGGCCAGGGTGCATTATGGCGAGATCGTCGCCTCGATCAGCTCGAAATCGGCAGGGCCCGGCACCCGCGCCAACATCGACGAGTTCACCGAAACCACCAGCGAGGCGATCGTCAAGGTGGGCGGCGCCACGCGCGGCAAGGCGATCATCATCCTGAACCCCGCCGAGCCGCCGCTGATCATGCGCGACACGGTGTTCTGCCTGTGCGAGGAGGCCGACCCGGAAGCGATCCGCCAGTCGATCGACGACATGGTCGCCGATGTGCAATCCTATGTGCCGGGCTATCGGCTGAAGCAGCAGGTGCAGTTCGAGCATATCGGCTCGAACAAGCCCTTGCGCATTCCCGAAATGGCCAGCACCGGCCAGACCGAGTTCACCGGCCTCAAGGTTTCGGTGTTCCTCGAGGTGGAGGGCGCGGCGCATTACCTGCCCGCCTATGCCGGCAATCTCGACATCATGACCTCGGCGGCGCTGAAAACCGCCGAAAAAATCGCCATCCGCCACTTTGCGGGAGAGCACGCATGACCTTCGACCCCAAGACCCAAAAGCTCTACATCCAGGATGTGACGCTGCGCGATGGCATGCATGCCATCCGCCACCAGTATGGCCTCGATCATGTGCAGGCGATCGCCCGCGCGCTCGACAGGGCCAAGGTGGACGCCATCGAAGTGGCCCATGGCGACGGGCTGCAGGGCTCCAGCTTCAACTATGGCTTTGGCGCCTACACCGACTGGGACTGGATCGGCGCTGTGGCCGAAGTGCTGGAGCACTCCGTGCTGACCACGCTGCTGCTGCCCGGCATCGGCACGGTGCATGATCTGAAGCACGCCTATGAGATGGGCGTGCGCAGCGTGCGCATCGCCACCCATTGCACCGAGGCGGATGTCAGCCGCCAGCATATCGAGGCGGCGCGCGCGCTGGGCATGGATGTCTCGGGCTTTCTGATGATGAGCCATATGACCAGCCCGGAGGCGCTGGCCAGCCAGGCGCTGCTGATGGAAAGCTATGGCGCCCATTGCGTCTATGTGACCGACAGCGGCGGCGCCATGAACATGGATGATTATGCCGCCCGCCTGCAGGCCTATGACCGCGTGCTGAAGCCGGAAACACAGCGCGGCGTGCATGCCCACCACAACCTCTCGCTGGGCGTGGCCAATTCGCTGGTGGCGGTGCAGAACGGCGCGGTGCGCGTGGATGCTTCGCTGGCGGGCATGGGCGCGGGCGCGGGCAATGCGCCGCTGGAAGTGTTCATCGCCGCGGCCGATCGGCAGGGCTGGAACCATGGCTGCGATCTTTACGCGCTGATGGATGCCGCCGATGAGCTGGTGCGCCCGCTGCAGGACCGCCCGGTGCAGGTGGACCGCGAAACGCTGACGCTGGGCTATGCCGGGGTCTATTCCAGCTTCCTGCGCCATGCGGAAAAGGCGGCCGGGGATTATGGCGTGGATACGCGCAGCATTCTGGCCGAAGTGGGCCGCCGCAAGATGGTGGGCGGCCAGGAAGACATGATCATCGACATCGCGCTCGATCTGGCCGGCGCACGGTAAACCGCAAGGGGGCTGGCCGCTTGCCGGGGCCGGCCCTTGTGCGCAGGAGAGCATAGCCATCGGCCGGGCGATCGGCTAGCGCAGCAGGCATGCCCCGGATCGTCGATCATGAACAGCGCCGCAAGGATATCGCCCGGGTCGTCTCGGCGCTGGTGCTGAAGGGCGGGGCAGAGGCGGTCACCATCCGCGCAGTGGCGCAGGCCTGCGGCTTCAGCACGGCGGTGGTCTGCCATTATTTCGCCAGCAAGCACGCCATGCTGGCCTATACCCAGCGCTTGGCCTGGCAACGCGGCCTGGCGCGGATCACCGCGGCAGGGGCCGCCGGCGCGCCGCTTGAGGCGTGCCTTGCCCATGCCCTGCCCGACACCCCGGCCGGATGGGAAGACTGGCATTGCTGGATGGCCTTCTGGGGGCAAGCCCCGGAAACCGACGGCATCGAGGCCGACTGGCGCGAGAGCATCGCGGTGAGCAATGCCGTGTTCGTCGATCTGGTGCGCCGCGCGCAGGCCCAGGGCGCCTTCGATCCCGAGGAGGATCCCAGCGAGGCGGCCACCGGCATCCAGATCATGCTCAACGGCATTGCCTCGCTGGTGGCGCAAGGGCGCGGCGAATGGCCGGCCGAGCGCCAGCGCGCGGTGTTGCGGCGGCAGCTGCGGCGGCTGGGCTATCGCCCGGCGGAGTGATCCTTGCGCGCAGCGCCAATCCCCGTCAACAGCCGGCGCGCCCGCGCCACTGCCGTGCGTGCATGGCCCAGCGCCGGCTGGCCAGCGGCGATGCGCGCCGCCGAGGGCACTTCGACATCGACGGCAACCCCCTCCGGCAGCGCCGCGACAAACGCTGCCAGCGGAAAATCGCCATCGCCGGGCAGCCGGCGTTCAAGCGCCTCGTGCAGATAGTCGGGCGTGGCCTGCAGGCCGGCGGCATCGCAGATCTGGGCATAGGTGAACAGGGCCGACGGAATGCGGGCCACATCCGCCGGGCGGCCACCCGTGCGCACCAGATGCAGCGCATCCACCCCGATGCCGACCTGCGCCACCCCCACCTGCTCCACAAACCACGCCGCCCGCTCGATCGAGGCGCAGGCCGGGGTCAGGCCCATGAACTCCAGCCCCAGCCGCAGCCCGTGCTCGGCCGCCAGGGCCCCCAGCCGCCCCAGCGAATCCACCGCGCGCGCATCCTCGGCATCGTGGATATGGGTAACCGCGCGGCGCGCGCCAATGGCCGCGGCAATCTCGAAGCTCTCGCGGTAAAGCCCGGCATCGCCCGCCGCGGTCACCGGGAAGAACTCGACATTGCCCACCCCCACCCCGGCCGCGTCCAGCCGCTCGCGCAGCCGCGCCACCAGCGGGCGGGTGACCACCGGGAACAGCGTTGGCGCCGCATCGCCCGGCAGCGCCGCGCGCGGAATGTGGGTGAACAGGCAGACCTCTTCGCAGCCAACCTCGGCGGCAAGGTCAACCAGCGTGAGCGGATCGCATTCGTTGGCGGTAATCTGGTGCAGGCCCAGCTTCATCTGCGCTCTCCTCAAACCGCGAGCGGGCCGCCGGCCCACCAGCGGGCAAAGGCCGGTTGCAACGCCTGGGAGACGATCTCGATCACCATCCCCCCCGCGGCCGGCTGGAGGTAGGTGAACAGGCCGTAGCCGTCCTCGGGCGCGGCGCCGGCGGCGATCACCTGCCAGCCCGCGCCGCCCAGCCGCGCGACTGTCGCCGGCAGGTCGTCCACCCAGATGCCCAGGTGATCCCCGCGCGACAGGGCCGGATCGTAGAACGAACCCGGCGTGCCCCCCTGCAGCTCCAGATGCAGCGGCCCGTCGAGCGAATAGGTGAAGCGGTTGCGCACGGTGTGCCGGCCGCGCTCCGGCGTCCACAGCGCCAGTGCTTCCAGCACCACCGGCTCGGCAAAACGCAGCCCCAGCGTGCGCGCGTAGAAGGCGATGGCAGCGTCAAGGTCGGGGGTCAGCACCCCGGTGTGGAACGCGCGGGTATAGTCGAGCATCGGGCTCTCCTCTCGTCGGGTGTTCAGCAGGGGCCAAGGATCACGCGCTCCCGCGCGAGCAGCACGCGCTCGGCCCCGGTCAGCGCCGCATCGCGGGCCTGCCAGGCGCGGGCGGCGGTCTCGGCATCGGGCCACCACGAGCTTTCGATGCCCAGCCACGCCGCCGCATCGCTGCCCTCGGCCTCGCCCGAGAGGATGCGCGCGCGCACCAGCCGGCAGGGCTCAGCCCCCGCCATGCCGATCGGCTGGTGCGCGCCCGCCCAGGCCGCCTGCAGCGCCGGCCGCCCCGGATCGGCCGGGATCAGCCGCATCAGCTTGACCCCATCGGCCGCCCCATCGCGGATCACCGTGTCGGCAACGAAGAAGCTGATCGCCGGCAGGGTGATGAAGCGCGGGCTGTCGACATCATAGGCATGGCGGAAACCCTCGGCCGCGAACAATTCGGCGAGCGCGGCCGCATCGCGGATCCACAGCTCGGGCGCGCCATCGAAGCTGTTGGCCAGGCCCGCCGGCGCCGCCGCCAGCCCGACATCCTGCACATAGCCCAGAATCGGCCCCGGATCGGCAAAGGCCATCACCAGATCGCGGTGGACCGTGCCCCAGTACCGGGCGAAATCGGCATGGCTCATCCCGGCGCGGCGGCGGATGAAGCCGATGTAGTGG
>DASRYE010000313.1:0-7082 GCA_035653915.1 Novosphingobium sp.
GGCCGGCGCCTCGCCGATTTCCACCACATCGCAGGCCACGCCAATGCGTTGCAACGCGATCGCCGCAGAGAGCCCCGCAACGCCCCCGCCAACGATCAACCCATTGGAAATGCATGCCATCCTTTACTCCTTGCTCTGTCCGGGGGCGGCCGCCTGCGGCCTGGCCGGGGCATGGGAATGCGCACGGCCGCCCGGCGGGGGCGATTGGCCCTTTCGTTAAGCCTAACCATGTTGGCATGCGTATGCAACATTTTTGCATGAGTGGGTGATCAGCGAGGTGGTTTAGAATTATATAAATGATATTAAATGATTTAATTAGGTTCTGTCAGGGGTGGTCAAGGGAAGTGCCCTGCGAATCATCCCCATCATCAGCGTTGCATGGTGCGTGTTTTCGCCCATTGGCACGCCATTCCTTCGCAGAAATTTCGCCATGGGTTAGCCGTTTGCGCGCTCATGCAGAAACCAAATTATTGCATATAAACGGTTAAATGGAATTCTCCCAGCGCCACCCGTCAAAATTGCGCCATGTTGCATGCGCATGCAAATTGAGATATCACGCTGCCACCAACAACAAAACGGCCACAGGCGGGCGCTGCGATGCCGGTGGCAAAGGCGCAGCGGGAAAGGCCTGCCGATCCTGTGTCGGCACCATTGCGGCGCGGGCCTGCTGAAAAACCAAAGGGGAGGATTATGAAAACCATCGGATATGTCGCGTGCCGGGCGCTTGCGGGTGTATCGGCGCTGGCCCTGGTCGCGCCTGCCCATGCGCAGGAGGGCCCAGCCGCCGGCGTGCCCGCCGATGCCGCCGAGATCATCGTGACGGCCCAGAAACGGGCAGAAAACATCCAGAAGGTGCCGATCTCGGTCACGCTCATCTCGTCCGACCAGCTGGAGCGGCGGGGCGTGCAGGGCATCCAGGATCTGTCACAGGCCTCGGCCAGCCTCGAATTCACTGCCCCCACCGCCTCGCCCGGTGGCGCCGGCTTTGTGCGCGGCATTGGCACCAGCGGCATTGATGGCGCCACCACCACCAGCTCGGTCAGCCTGGTGCTCGATGGCGTGGTGCTGGGCAAGGCCAACATCACCGATCTGTTCGACACCGACCGCATCGAGGTGCTGAAAGGGCCGCAAGGCACCCTTTTCGGCAGCTCCGTTTCGGCGGGCGTGATCAACATCACCACCAAGGCCCCCAAATTGGGCGAGGTCTCCGGCTATGTCGGCGGCGAGCTGGCGCTGGATGGCATGGGTTCTGCCTATACGCGCAAGATCATCCGCGGGGCCATCAACCTGCCGGTTACGGCCACATCGGCCCTGCGCCTGGCGGTGCAGGCCTACGACAATTCGGGCATGTCGCATGATACCTACACCGGCGGCCGCGAGGACCTGTCCTCGATCGCCGTGCGCCTGCGTTACCGGGCCGAGCTGGGCGACAAGGTCACCTTCAACCTCATCGGCGATTACAACCAGACCCGCGACAATGGTTTCAGCCTGCAAACCTTCCGCGCCGCCACCCCCGGCTCGCCGCTGGCAGGCGCGCTGGCGGCCTGCGGGCTGAACGTGGGGCCGGATAACACCAGCAATTGCCAGGGCCTGCCCGCCTTCTACCACACGGCCGTGGGCGGTGTTTCAGGTCAGTTCGATGTCAAGCTGGGCAGCGCCACCCTGACCTCGATCACCTCCTGGCGCCAGCGCGAGGAGCGCACGGCCGTTGATGTGGTGGAAATTGCCCCGGCCATTGCGCGGCAATATCTGTCGGGCTGCGTGTTGCCGGCCAATGCCCAATATGCCTGCTCGCCGCTGACATCGCTGGTGGCCGGCTCGGGCGATGATCCGCACAGCGTGCGCAACACGCTGATCACGCAGGAGCTGCGGCTGGCCTCTGCGGCCAACCATCACCTGGAATGGGTGGCCGGCCTCTATTTCCAGCGCGCGGTCTACGCCGAGGCGCTGCCGCTGACGGTGTCGATCAATCCGGCGCTGCCGGCCGGCGTGCCGGATATCGTCACGGTCAACAGCACCGCGATCAATGCGGCACATGCCAGCGATTATGCCGTTTTCGGCAATGTGACCTACTTCCTGCGCCCCGATACGCGGCTGATCGGCGGCCTGCGCTTCACCCATTCCGACGTGTGGGAAACCACTTCCAATGCGGTCAATCTGGGCTCCAGCGCCTTCTTCACAGGGACCGGCAAGGCCGATGTGGTGACCTGGCGCGCAGGCGTGCAGCATGATTTCACCCCCGCCACCATGGCTTATTTCACCGCCGCCACCGGCTACAAGGCCCCGGAAATAGACGATTCCAAAACCACGATGCCGGCGATCAAGCCCGAAGAGCCGCTCAGCCTGGAAATGGGCATCAAGCAGACCGTGCTGCATGGCAAGTTCTATATCAACGCCGATCTTTTCTACACCGATGTGCGCAATTTCCAGACCCAATCCTGCGTGTATGGGCTGGGCGGCCTCACCTGTTCGTCGGTTAACGTGCCGCATGTGCATACCCATGGGCTTGAATGGGATATTTTTGGCCATCCCTTCACCGGCACCACGGTCAATATCTCCGGCATCTACAATATCGCCAAATATTCCCACGGTTTCCTCGGCGCCGATCGCAGCGATCTGGGCGGCTTCCAGCTCAATTACGCGCCCCGGTTCAAGATGACCGTCTCGCTTGAGCAAGCCATCCCGCTGAACCGGCGCTACACGCTGGTGCTGGGCGGCGATGCCACCATCCGCTCATCGGAATCGATGTATCTTTCCTCCAGCCCGGTTTTCGTGGTGCCTGGTGCCACTCTCTTCAACGCCCGCGCCAGCCTGAAATCGGCGACAAACTGGTCGCTGGCGGTGTTCGGGCGCAATCTGGCGAACAAGGTCTATCCCGTCCAGCTCTACCCCACCACCGCCTATGCCGCCGGCGGCGTGTGGCAGGCGCTCGACAATAACGCCCAGCGGCAGGTGGGCCTGCAGGCCGAAATCAGGTTCTGACACCCCGGGCCCTGTTGCCGGTGGCGACAGGGCCAGTGACAGGGCTGGTCAACCCGCGCGCATCGGGCCCATGATAGGGGGCGCCGATCCGGCAGCGAAGGGGTGATCATGCGCAAGGGCTTCGTCGCGCTTCTGTCTGCGGCATGGGCGATCATGCTGGCTTCGGCTGCCGCCATGGCGCAGGCTGATCCCGCCGCCTCCGTCGGCGGCGAGCGTGTTGTTGCGCTGCCCCTTCAGGATGGCACCGGTCTGCGCGTGCTTTATGCCGCGCCCGAGCACCCCTGGGCCACGATCGTGATGCTGCCCGGTGGTTCGGGCGATATCGGCGCGCAAGAGGGAGACGGCGCGGAGGGCGATGACATCCGGCATGGCGACAATTTCGTCGTGCGCACCCGCGCCTTGTGGAGCGCGCGCGGCTATGCCGTGCTGATTCCCGATACGATCGCGCATGCCAGCCTGCGCGGATGGCGCAGTTCGCCCGCCTATGCCGCGGTGGTGGCGCAGTTGGCCGCCTTCGCCCGCACGCGGGCGGCGGGCCCGGTGTTCCTGCTGGGCACCAGCCAGGGGTCGATCGCCGCGATGAACGGCGCCGCCCATGCAGCGCCCGGCGCAATCGCCGGGGTGGTGCTCACCGAATCGGTCTCGCGCATGGGGGGCAGCCACGAAACCGTGTTCAGCGCCCACCCGCAGGCCGTTACCGCGCCGGCGCTGATCGTCGCCAATCGCGACGATGCCTGCCCGGTGGCACCGCCAGAGGACGCGCCGCGCATCGCCGCGCAGCTGACCCATGCGCGCGAGGTGCGCATCCTTGCCGTTTCCGGCGGGATAAGCCGATCGCGGCGGGCCTGCGGATCGCTGACGCCGCATGGGCTGTACGGGATCGAGCCTGAGGTGATCGACGGGATCAGCGACTGGATGCACCGGCACGGCTGAGGCGGTTGACGGCCGCGATTTAGGCTGTCTATAAACTGCTATTGAGAGTCGTTCTCATTTATGAGAGAAGAGCGCATCCCCGCCCGCCCGGCGATCCTGCCGGGGCCGCGCGGGGGGGCGCGCCGATCGTTCCGGGGGCACCGTTTCGATTTCCATTCAAGGAGCTTTGCCATGTATGCATTTGTCGATCGCCCGGTCACCGAGCTGGATGCCGGCGGGCGCCTGCTCGTCTGGGCCATGCGCCTGTGGGTCAAGGCCGTGGGCGAGCGCAAATGCCCGGGCAACGCCCTGGCGCCAGCCTTTGCGGGGCTGGCCGTGCTGCCGGGCCTGCAGCCCTTCATGGCGATGATGGCGCTGTTCAACCGCCACGGCCTGGAAAACTTCCAGTTCTGCGCCCTGCCGTGCAACCATGTCTCCGAGCATGAGGCGCTGATCCTCACGCTGGTCTGCACCATGCCCGGGGCCACGCCGAAAACCGCGCGCGACACGCTGGAACTGCTGGTGGCGGAAGAGGCGGTGGCGCCGCTGGTGGATGCCGTGGCCCGGCTGGGCAAGGCGCTTGGCGCTGTGGGCATGCATCCGCAACTGCCGGATGCGGCCGCCCCGCAACAGGCATCCGGCTCCGTCTCGACGCCGACCGCGGATTGAAACGCTGATTGCAGCCCGCGCCGGGCCCCTCCTTGAGGACAATTCATGATGAGCAACCGCAAGGCCCAGCTGGCTGGCCTGCCCCCTTCGGCCGTACTGACCGCCCAGACCGTGCTGGCGGTGCGGCACTGGAACGAACGCCTGTTCAGCTTCTCTCTCTCCCGCCCGCCTTCCTTCCGCTTCCGTTCGGGCGAATTTGTCATGCTGGGCCTGCCGGGGGAGGGCCGCCCGCTGCTGCGCGCCTATTCGATTGCCAGCCCGGCCTATGCCGATGCGCTGGAATTCCTGTCGATCAAGGTGCCCGATGGCCCGCTCACCTCGCAGCTGCAACGCATGGCGGTGGGCGATGCCCTCTATCTCGGGCGCAAGCCCACCGGAACGCTGGTGGCCGATGCGCTGCTGCCGGGCAGCCGGCTGTTCCTTTTTGCCACCGGCACCGGCCTTGCCCCCTTCCTGTCGATCATCCGCGATCCCGACATCTACGACCGCTTCGGGCAGATCATCCTCGTGCACAGCGTGCGCCAGGTGAGCGACCTTGCCTACAGGCAGGAGCTGGAAAGCCATCTGGCCGCCGATCCGCTGGTGAGCGATGCCGCCCTGCTCCAGTTCACCTATCTCCCCACGGTCACGCAGGAGGCGTTTCGCACCGAGGGGCGCATCGGCACGCTGGTGGAGGATGGGCGGCTGTTTGCCGGGGTTGCCGGGCCGCGCCGGCTCGATCCTGCCACCGACCGGCTGATGCTGTGCGGCAGCATGGCGATGATCCGCGATTTTACGCAGCAACTGCAGGCGCTTGGCTTTGCCGAGGGGGCCAATGCCAGGCCCGGCCATTTCGTGATCGAGCGGGCTTTTGTCGCGTGAAGCGGGTGGCTATTGCGAGGCACTCGCATTTGATGTAGAAGCAGGGCTTGTGGAGTCGGATCTGCCTGCGAGAACGCCATGATCGTATCGCCCTGTGTGTCTGTATGCCGGATCGACGAAGCCAGGGGCTTTTGCGTGGGCTGCGGCCGCACCCGGGCGGAAATCGCCGCCTGGCTGGGGCAGAGTGATGACTGGCGGCAATCCGCCATCCGGCAGGCCAGCGCGCGGCTGGCGCCGGCGCCGCAGCGCCGCTGGCGCCTGGCAAAGTGGCTGCGGCCGCGTTCCTGCCGGATGCCGCGGCGTTGACCTGCAGATTTTGAACCGGAGTGACCGATGATCGTTTGCATCTGCAATGCCATCCGTGAACGCGAGATCCGCGATATGGCGCGCACCGGGCTCACCGATGTCGAGGCCATCTATGCCGAACTCGGGCACGAGCCCAACTGCTGCCAGTGCCTGCCCTTCGCCCGCCAGATCGTCGAGGGCGAGGTCTGCGCGCCGGCCTGATTTTCCCGTATCGACCCGGTTGCCCCCCGCGGCCATCGGCGTATGCTGCGCTTCCCCAGTGGCAGGAGGCGTTCATGAAGGGCGACAGGAAGGTCATCGAATTTCTCAACGGCGCGCTCAAGAATGAACTGACCGCGATCAACCAGTATTTCCTGCATTACCGCATGCTGGCCCATTGGGGCGTGACCACGCTGGCCAAGTATGAATACCATGAATCGATCGACGAGATGAAGCACGCCGACAGTCTGGCGAGCCGGATCCTCTTTCTTGATGGCCTGCCCAATTTTCAGGATCTGGGGCGGCTGAGGATCGGGGAAAGCGTCGAGGAAATCCTCAAGGCCGATCTGGCGCTGGAAATGGATGCCGTGCTGCTGCTGCGCGAGGCAATCGTTCACTGCGAAAGCGTGCGCGATTTTGTCTCGCGCGATCTGTTCCAGCACATCCTCGAAAGCGAGGAAGAGCATATCGACCATCTCGAAACCCAGTTCGAGCTGATCGAGCGGATGGGCATCCAGAATTACGTCCAGATGCAATCGGCGCCCGAGAAAAGCTGAGCCCGGCCGCGCCAAGGGCTGCCGGGCACGCCGCCGGAAAATGGCGGCGGCGCCTGGGCATCGTCAGCTAATGGCAATGACCTCGATCGCGTCTGCCTCCTTCGCGAAATCGAGCGTCTCGCCGGGCTCGGCGCCCATCAGGGCCCGGCTCAGCGGGGCCAAAAAGGAGAGCAGGCCCGCCGCAGGATCAGCCTCGTCGTGGCCGACGATGGTGATAACGCGCTCCTTGCCGTTCATCCGGATGGTGACGGTGCAGCCAAAGGCAACCTGCGCGCCATCGGCCTTGTCCATCACCTGCGCGGTGGATTGCCGCGTGCTCCAATAGCGCAACTGGCGCCGCGCGGCCTTGATCGCGTCTTCCTCGGCCAGTTGCGGCAGCAGGGCTTCCAGTTCGGCCACCCGGCTGTGGATCATCGCCAGCCCGCGCGCCGTCACCAGGTTCGGGCCGGGCGGGATCGGCAGTTCGAACTTTGGCTCCAAGTGTTCGTCGTCAGTTTCGCGGCGAAAGGCTACGCTCATGTGCAGGTCTACTCCAACCGGGGCCGGGCGCGCGGTTTCGGGTGTCTGCGCGAACAAAGCAAGCCCCCCCCCCCCCCC
>DASRYE010000314.1:0-4427 GCA_035653915.1 Novosphingobium sp.
GCAAGGGGGCTTGCGCCGCCGGGTCTTCCGGATGGGCGAGGAAAGCGCTGATCGCCGCTGCATCGGCGCCGCCCGCCAGCCGGGCGCGAGCGGCCAGATAGGCCCGGCTGACACTATCCAGCCGCACCGGAAAATCGAGCGCGGCCACCCGGCCCACCGCCGCTGCCAGCCGGGCGATGGCATTATCCGCCGCCGGCATGGCGCTGTGGCCGCCCTCGCCTTTCGCTTCCAGGCGGAAATCCTGCCGCGCCTTCTCCTCGGCCTCCACGCCCAGGAACAGGCGGTGGCCAGCCGCATCCAGCTGGCCCGCCCCGCCCTCGTTCAGCGCGAAGGCGGCATCGATCAGCCCGCGCTGGTGGGTGCTCAGCCACTGGGCGCCGTTGAAAGCGCCTTCGGTTTCCTCGCCGCAGGTCAGCGCCAGCTTCACCGGGCGCGCCAGCCGGCGATGCTGCTGGCGCAGGCGCACCAGCGTATCCACCCAGCTGGCGGCCATGGCCTTGTCGTCGCTGGCGCCGCGGCCGTAGAAATAGCCGTCCTTCTCGGTGAGGCGGAAGGGATCGCTCTGCCAGTCGGCCGCGCGCGCTTCCACCACATCGATATGGGCCAGCAGCAGGATCGGCCGCCGATGCTGGCCAGAGGCCGCCGGCAGCACTGCCACCAGCCCGCCTTCCCGCGGGTGATCGGGCACGGAAAAGACGGTGATATCCGCCGCCGGCAGGCCCGCTGCCGCCAGCCTTGCCCCCATGCGCTGCGCCGCCAGCGTGCAATCGCCATCGGAAAGCTCGGTATTGGTTTCCACCAGTTCCCGATAGGTGGCCATGAAGGCCTGCTGATCGGGGCGCAGTGATGCCGCGTGTACGGTCGGCCCGGCCAGCGCCGCGTATGCCACCAGCATCATGCCCCCCATCAGCCCCAGCGCCCGCCTGCCCATAGCTATTCTCCCAGGATGAACACCTTGCCCGTCTCGATCCCCTCGATCGCGCGCAGATAGGCGCCGGCCACTTCGGCGGCCGGCACGGGCCTGTGCCCGGGTAGCAGATTGCGGCCGATGAGATCGACCGATTCCTGCACGATGGTGGGGCTGATGGCGTTGATCCGCCGGTCTTTTCCGATTTCGGCCGCCGCCCCCATGACAAAGGCGTCGATCCCGCCATCGACAATGGTGGCGCCAATGCCGCCATGCCAGGGCATGCGCGACATGATCCCCGAGATCAGCGTGAAGGAGCCGCCCGTCCGCACATGCGCCATGCCCTGCAGCACGATGTCGATCTGCGAGGCGAGCTTGCCGGCCACGGCCTCGTCGATATCGGCGCGGCGCCATTCGGCCAGGGGTTTGAGCGGCACCACCCCCACCGTGCAGACCACCGCATCCACCGCGCCCACCGCCGCCCAGGCCGCGGCGATGGAGGCCGTGTCGGTGATGTCGATGCGCAAGGGGCCCTCGTCGCGGTCGGCGCTCACCAGCTCGTGGCCGCGCGCGCGGATGGCTTCGGCCACCGCCTTGCCGATCGTGCCCGACGTGCCGATCTGGAAGATCCGCCGGGCGCTCACTGGCCGGCTCCGGCGCTGGTGAACCAGTCGGTGGCGGCGGCAGCGCGGATGGCCTCGAGCAGGGCCGGGTCGTAATCGCCCTCGTCCACTTCCACATTCTTCTGGGCGATCACCCGCTCGGCGATGCGCCAGCCCTCGGCGGTGCGCCGGCAGCGGTCGGTGTAGAGCGCATTGCCGCGCACGCGGCGGATGCGGCCGGGCGTGTCGGTGGGGTGAAGGGTGATGTAGATCGCCTCGGAGACGACGCACGCCTCATCGCCGCTGATCTCGAACCAGCTGTTGCCGATAAGATGCTGGCCAGACAGGCGCGTTTCATTGAAGCGGATGAGGAAATCGCGGAAAACGGAAGCGGCCATCGGCTCCATCCCCATGCCGGGGAAGGCGATGGTGGCATCGGCGGTGAAGGCGCGCGCGTAAAGCGGCCAGGCGTTCTGATCCTGCGCCTGGCAATAGGCGACCAGCGCGTCGGTGATCTCGGCGCGGTCGAGCAGCTCCTGTTCGGTAAGGCTCATGCGGGGGTTCCTGTGGGAGAAGCGAGAGGCCAGCCGGCGCGCAAGGTGGCGCGCACGGCATCGGCAACGGGGGGAAGGAAGGGCAGCTGGTCCTCGTTGCTGCTTTTGCGCGCAAGGGTGCGCCGCGCGATCCGCCAGTGGCCATCATCGCCGCAGACCAGATCATCAACATAAAGCCCGGCGGTGATCTGGCGGGCGGCGGTGGCGGGCGCGGCCCCCTCCTCCAGCGTGGTGGCGAGAAATTCGGTGACGGCATGGGCGCGCGCGCCCTCCACCGCCAGCGCCGTGTTGCCCAGCAGGTGCTGGCCGGAAAGGCGGTTGTGGTCGAATGTGTCGCGCAGCAGGGCGGCAAAGCCCTCCGGCGTGATCGGCGCGGCCAGATAGCCCTGCACCACCACCACCGCCCCTGGCGCAAAGGCGCTGAGGAACAGCGGCCAGTTGCGCTGATCCACCCCTTGCGCATAGCGGTTGAGGCAATCGTGAATGGCAGCGCGCGCCAGCAAGGCGGCGATGGTCAGCGCCACGGCTCAGGCCCTAACCGGCGCCACCACCGGCGCCACTTCGGCCGCCGCCATCAGCGCGGCATCGTCCATCGGCTCGGTAATCGTCAGGAACTGGCCGACATGGCGCGGCTGTTCCACTTCGGCCACGGCAAAGGCGGCCAGATCGGCATAGGTGATTTTCGAGGAACGGTTCAGCTCCACCCGCGTATAAACGGCATGGGGCAGGCCTTTGGGGCCTTCATAGATCGCCGGATTGCGGATCACCGTCCAGTCCACCGGCGCATCGCTGGCGGCGATGAAGGCTTCCATGTCGTCCTTGTCGAGCACGCGGTTCTGCACCAGATCGCGCAGCCAGCGCACATAGGGCGAGCCATCATTGCTGCCGCCCGCGCCATGGGTGCTCATCAGCACGATGCGGCGCAGGCCATGGCGCGGCATGGCGGCAAACAGCAGCCGGGTGGATACGGTGCAGACATCGGCGCGCACCTCGTCGTTGATCTCTGCGCGGGTGGTGCCGGCCGCCGGCAGGCCCAGGCTGCAGATCACCGCATCATGGCCGGCCACCAGCTGCTCGATGATCGCCGGATCGCGCGCATCGCCCACCAGCACGGTCAGCTGATCGCCCCGCACGGCCAGCGCCTCTGGCCGGCGGACCAGCGCGGTAACGGCATGGCCGGCATCCAGCGCTTGCTGCACGATCGCCTGACCGGTGCCGCCAGTGGCACCCAATACGCTGATTTTCATAGGTTCATCTCCGTGGGAGGGGGAAACAGGGCGAACAGGTCGGCGCGGCGCGGCAGGCGGCCCGGCGCCGGGATGGCATCGGCCGGCAAGCCCGCCAGCGCTGCCGCCTCGGCCAGCTTGGCGGCCACCGCGGCCCGGCCCAGCGGCCGCGCCCGGCTGCCCGGCGCATGATCCACCGCCAGCCGCCACACCGCGCCGCCGATCGTCAACGCCACGCGGGCCGGATAGCTGGTGGCCGACGACAGCGGCGCCAGCGCCGGATCGGCGCGCAGATGCACCCGGGCAGCGGCCGCCAGCACCGCCGGATCCGCCAGCCCCGCGCCCAGGAAATGGGCCGGGCGCACAGCGCCATGCACCATCAGGCAGCCCAGCACGAAAGGCAGGCTGAACTGGGCATGGTCCATCGAGGCGGGCGGCAGGAAGGACAGGCCCGCACAGCCCGCCGGCACCTCCACCTCGATCCGCTCGATAGCGGTGGCGGGCGCGCCGGCGCGGGCCAGCAGTTCCTCCACCCCGGCGATCGCGGTGTGGATCGCCCGGCAGCAGGGCCAGGGCTTGATATAGGCATTCAGGCTGTGCCACGCCTGCCCCCAGCCAAGGGCAAAGGGCGCGCGGCCATGGGGCCCGTCGAACGGGGTGGGGGCAATGCCCAGCGGCGCTTCGGCCGGATCTTGCGCGCCAGAGACGGCGCCAAAGCCGCCCCCAAAGCCAGCCGCGGCCAGCTGCGCGGCGGCCAGACCGGTGGCCGCGCCCCAGCCGATCGCCTCCTTCACCATCGGCAGCTGCAGGCCGGCGATCGGCGCATGGGCGCTGGCGATGCGCAGCGCTGCCAGGCAGCCTGCCGCATCCAGCCCCAAAAGCCGCGCCACCGCCGCTGCCGCGCCCATGGCGCCCGCCGCCCCGCTGGTGTGATAGGGATCGCCCGGCGCGCGCGGGGCCAGCAGCCAGCCCGCCCGCGCGCCCACCTCATAGCCGGCCGCCAGCGCCGCCAGCAGCTCGTTCACCGGCGGGTCCTGTGCCGGCGGGGCATCGGGCAGGGCCGCCAGCAGCGCCGGCACGATCACCGCGCCCAGGTGAATGCCGCCGCCCTCGTAATGGCCATCATCATAATCGAGCG
>DASRYE010000315.1:0-4767 GCA_035653915.1 Novosphingobium sp.
CCCTTCTTCAACCGCGATCTCGTCAAACGGGTTCATGCTCATCTTCACGTTCGACAGGTCCACACCCGTCCCGTCCGCCTTCACCCGCGGCTTCACGTTGTAGTCTATCACACGCTTCACCGGCACCAGTATCTTCATGGCCATCTCCTGCATCGCGGCCCTTGCATATTGCGGTTGCGAAGGGCGGCAAGGCGGGCGGTGTGTTCATCAGATAGTCGATGAGCGCGGCAGGGGTTTATTGGGCGGCGCCGGCCGGCCGGGGGGCGCGTGCGCCATACAGGTTCATCATGGCGGCAGCGCCTGCCAGCGCTGCCAGAATGAGGAACACAGCGCCAATGCCGCCATGCGCGCGCACCAGCGCGGCGAGGAAGGGAAAGGCCAGCTGCGCGCCGAACATCATGCCATTGGCCAGCCCCATTGCCTCGCCGCTGCGATCGGGCGGGCTGCAGGCGAGCGCCGTGGCGCTGATGTTGGGTGCCATCAGCGCCACGGTGGCGCTTTGCACCACCACCATGGCGCAAAACACCAGCACATCGCCGCTGGATCCGGCGATGGCGAGGGCCGCGGTGCTGACCAGCAGCGCCAGCAGGGTGATGCCGCCAGGGCCGATGCGCGGATGCAGCCAGCCATAGGAGGCCGAGGCAAACACCGAGGCGATCGAGCCCAGCGTGGCCGGGATCGCCAGCACGCGCGTGTCGCTCACGCCCAGCCCGGCAAGATAGAGCGGCGCGCAGATCGGCCCCACCAGCATGCCCATGCCAACGATTGCCGCCACCGCCAGCAGGCGCAGCAGGGGGGCGTTCAGCAGCGGGGCGTTCAATGGCAGTTCCGGGCCATGCCGGGCGGCGGCAGGCGCGGCGCGGCCCAGCGCCGGGGGCAGGGCGATGGCCAGCAGGAGCACCGGCAGCGCCACCAGATGAACGAGGAAAGCCAGCCGCCAGCTGGCATGGCCCAGCAGGCCGACGATGGGAAACAGCGCGATCGCCGCCGCGCTGCCGGCCATGGAAAAGCCGCCGAACATGCGCGCTCGCTGGCTTTCCGGCAGGCTGGCGATGCCCGATAGCGCACCGGTGAAAATGCCCGCCAGCGCCAGCCCCAGCGCCGCCCTGGCGGCGAGGATCAGCCACAGGTCGTCAAGCAGGGCGGGCAGCGTGCCGCACAGGGCAAACAGCACCAGCCCCGGCAGGATGACCGCCCGCCCGCCCCGCCGCGCCACCAGCCGGCCGGCCAGCGGCGCGCCCAGCGCGAAGGCAAAGCTGGCCAGCGTGCCGACCAGTTCGGTCAGCAGGGGGGCCTGGGGGCTGGCGGCGAAGTGGCGGGCCATGGCGGGCAGCACCAGCCCGGGCGCGAACAGGCCGATGCTGGGCAGCAGCCCGCAGGCCAGCAGGCCGGCAAGGGTGGTTGGGCTGGCGCCGGGGGCATGGGCCGGCGCAAGGGGGGGCTGGCGGTTCATCGTCCTGTCTCCCGCAGCCGGGCTTGTGGGCTTGGCGCGCGCCCGTGCTGCCTTTCTCGCCCGCTTGGTTTCAGAGCGGGGGCGGCATGGCAAGCGGGCGTAGCGCTCCGGCCCGCGATTGAGCGCATGTGTGATGCATGGCGGGCAGGGCCTGGGTCACAGGTTCCGGCCGGGGGCGGCATGCGTCTAGGCTGGCGCCGGTGGAGGGCCACAGGGGGAGAAGGGCATGAAGACGCTGGTGCTGATGCGGGCGCGTGCTGCGGGGCTGGAGGCATGGCTGCTGCGCGATCTGGCCTTGCGGCCGTGGCTGGCAGATGCGCCGCAGCTGGCGGTCTATCTGCCAGCACCCGATGGGCCGGCGCTGTATGATGCGGTGATCGAGGTGCGGGCGGGGCCGGGCGCCGCGGCAGCGGCGCTGGCCGATGCCGATCTGGCCGCCCGCGCCCAGGTGTGGGCGGGCGCTTGCGAGGAGTTGATCGGGAAAGGGGAGGCCCGCTGGCCGGCGGCCGCAGGAATGGCAGCAGGGCCGGTGCCGGGCGTGGCCTTGCTGTCGTTCCTGCGCCCGCTGCCAGGGATGGAGCGCGCCGCTTTCCTGGGCCATTGGCGCGCGCATGTGGCGCTGGCCCGTGCTGTTCACTGGGGCATGAACCGCTATGGCCAGAACCGCATGGCAGAGCCGCTGGGGGAAGGGGAGGAGGAAGGCTGGCTGGGCATGGCCCATCTGCATTTCCCCGATGCGCACAGCCTGCGCCACGGCCTGTTCCGCACCGAGGCGGACAAGGCGCTGATCGCTGCCGATGTGGCCGGCTTCGTCGGCGCGCATCAGACGATGGAGGCGCGCTGGCACATCCTGCGCAATGCCAGCGCATAGGCGGCGCCCGCAGGGGGCGGGGGGCGATCAGGCCCCCCGCCGGCGATCAGCGCACGAAGCGGTTGCGGATGTCGCCGAAGAGATATTCGCGCGTGGCCGGCTCGTCGAAGGCGTCCAGCGTCCAGCCGCCGGGGTGGATGGTGGTGCGGATGGCCTCGGGCTCGGGCACCAGGGCCACCTCGTCGCCGGCGATGAAGAAATCGCGCCCGCTGATATGCCCGGCCGCATCGCTGCACAGCCACACCACCAGCGCTGCCACATGTTCGGGCAGGGCGGTCATCAGCGGCTTCATCGTCACCGGCTTGTTCCACACCAGCGACTGGCCGAGGCGGGTGGCCTCATCCAGCGTCTGCTGGATCTCGGGCGTGTAGGTGGTGGTGATGTGCGAGACCGGGCGGATGAGGTTGGCGCGGATGCCAAATTCGCCCAGATCGCGCGCGATCGAGCGGGTGAAGCCCAGCAGCCCTTCCTTGGCGGCCGAATAATTGGCCATGCCCCAATGGCCAAAGCCCGAAGGCGAGCCGGTGTTGACGATCACCCCGCAGCGCTGGTCGATCATGTGGCGGGCGGCGGCGCGGCAGGTGTGGAAGCTGGCCGTCAGGCTCACATCCATGCACAGGCGCCAGTCCTCGTCGCTCATCCGGTCGATGCGCGAGGGGCGCACGATGCCGGCGTTGTTGATGAGGATGTCGATCCGCCCGAAGCTGTCGATCGCGGCCTGAACGGCAGCTTCGGCCCCCTCGCGCGTGGCAACGGAGGAGAATTGCGCCACCGCCTCGCCGCCGCCCGCGCGGATTTCCTGCGCCACGCTTTCGGCCAGCGCGGCATCGCCCGCTTCTGTGCCATAGGGGCCGCCGCCCAGATCGTTGACGACCACTTTTGCGCCCTGTTCGGCCAGCAGCAGCGCTTCGGCCCGCCCGATATTGCGCCCCGCCCCGGTAACCACGGCAACCTTGCCAGACAGTCTTTTCATCTTGTTCCTCGCCCATCGTGAAGCGTTTACTGCATAGGGCGGCGGCGCGCCCGTGCCTATGGGCAAGCGGGCGGGCTTTGCGCCATCATGGCTGTGATGGCTGGGCGGGGCGGCTTGGCCGGGCCCGCCGCCCCGCTAGATTGCCGGCCCTATGGACATGCGTGCGATCGTGATGACGGCCTATGGCGATGCCGATGTGCTGCGCCTGGCGGTGCTGCCGGTGCCCGCGCCGGGCCCGGGCGAGGTTTTGGTGCGGGTGCGCGCGGCGGCGGTGAACCCGGCCGATGGCAAGTGGCGGGCGGGCCTGTTTGCCGCCATGGCGCCGCTCAGCCTGCCGCATGTGCTGGGCTATGACATCGCCGGCGAGGTGGTGGCGGGCGATGGCTTTGCCGTGGGCGCGCAGGTGTTCGGCATGCTCGATCCGTTCCGCAAGGGCGGCTATGCCGAATATGCCGTGGCGCGCGCGGCCGATCTGGCGCTGATGCCGCCGGGCATGGCAGCCGCCACGGCCGCGGCCATTCCCACCGCCGGGCTCACCGGGCGGCAGATGGCGGCGGCGCTGGCCCTGCGGCCGGGCCAGCAGGTGCTGGTGACAGGCGCTGTGGGGGCGGTTGGCCGCTTTGCCCTGCATGCGACGCGGGCGGCCGGCGCGCAGGTGGTGGCCGCCGTGCGCCCCGGGCAGCAGGCAGCGGCGCTGGCCGCGGGGGCTGCCAGCGCTGCCCCGCTGGAGGGCGGGGAGTGGCAGGAAAAGGATTGGCAGGGCGCCCCGTTCGATCATGTGCTCGACACGGTGGGCGGTGCGGCGGTGGGGCGCTGGTGCCGCCATCTGCGGCCGGGCGGGCGGATCCTTTCGGCGGCCACCACGCCGATCGCCGGAGAGCACCTGCCGGCGGTGCCGGAATTCTTCACCGTGGCGCCATCGGCCGGGGATCTGGCGGCGCTGGGCCGGGCGGTGGCGGCGGGCGAGGTGGCCGTGCCGGTGGCCTGCTGCCTGCCGCTGGCGGCCGCGGCCACGGCGCAGCGGCAGGTGGAAGCGGGCGGGCTGGCCGGCAAGATCGTGCTGCTGCCCTGATGGGTGCCATCAGATGAGTGATGACTGGCCGGCCGTGGGAAAAGCGCCGCTCGATGCGCGAAACCATCCGCCCCGCAGCGCCCGCCACAAGGCATGCTGTCCACCACGACACAGCACCAGCGGCCAGCAGGGAGAGAGCGACATGTCATTGATCGGGGATTTCTATCAGATCGGCGTCGTCGTGCGCGATATCGACGAGGGCATGGAGCGCTATCGCCGGCTGCTGGGGCTGGGGCCGTTCTTCCGGCTGGATACCGATTACGAGGGCCGCTACCGCGACTGGCGGGGGCGGATCGCCAATCGCAATGCTTTCACCCGCTGGGGCGCGGCCTATCTGGAAATGATCGAGCCGGGGGTGGGCGAAAGCAACGCGAAGGAATGGCTGCACACCCGCGGCG
>DASRYE010000316.1:0-15727 GCA_035653915.1 Novosphingobium sp.
GGTGAAGGCGCCCTTCTCCACGCCGAACAGTTCCGCTTCCAGCAGGCTTTCCGGGATGGCCGCGCAATTGACCGCCACGAAAGGCTTTTCCGCCCGCCGCCCCATGGCATGCAGATTGCGCGCGAAGATCTCCTTGCCCACCCCGCTTTCGCCCAGAAACAGCACCACCGCATCGGTATCGGCCACATGGCGCAGCAGGTCGAAGGCCACGTTGAAGCCCGCCGAGGCGCCGACGATGCGCCGCTCTGCCTTGCCGTGAAACACCGGCGGGTGGCGCTCCATCTGGTTCAGCTGCTCGCCGCGCATATAGCGCAGATCCGCCTCGCCCTCCTCCCATTCTTCCGCCGGACGGCCCACCACGCGGCAGCAGGCATGGCCCATGGCAATGCATTCCACCTCGCGGAAAAGGATCGGCCGGCCGAGGAACACGCTGGCATAGCCGCTGGCATAGCCGGTTTGCGACCAGCCGGCCGGATGCGCACCGCGCCCGAAGATCTCCACATGGGCGGTGCATTCCGAGGAGCTTTTCCAGAGATATTCGGCGGCGAACTCGCCCTTGGCGGTGTCGAAACGCACATCCACCGGCTCTGCGCGCACCATCCCTTCCAGCGTATGCAGCTGGGGGCCCACGGCGAACATGTCGTCGATGGAAGCGGTGGGGCGCAGGCGGGCGGCGATCTCGGCATCCATCGCGCCCGAATTATAGCCCTGCCGGGTGAACAGGCCGCGCGCCTTCTCCAGCCCCAGCGCCTGCATCACCTCATAGCGCAACAGGCCGAAGGCGCGGGCGTGCAGCAGCATCATCCGCCGCCCGGCGAGCCAGATATGCCCCTGCGCCGGATCGAAATGGAGATGGGAAAACAGATCGTTGGCCATGGCGGTCCTTTCGCCGGCGATGTGTAGAATATTCTGCACATCAGGGCAAATGCCGCGGTGGATATGCAGCATATTCTACACACCGGATCCCGGCGGCCCGGCGCACGCGCACCCCTGATTGCATAAAAACCATGCATAACCAGCTTGTTGTGCTTTTTCCTGGGGCCCCGGCGGCATTTGGCACGGTGCTGGCAATGCACTTCTCCGAAGGCCGCGCGAACACCGGCCGCCAGAGAGGAGATTGCCTGACCGCCAGCGGCCTTTGCGCCGACTAGCCCCAAAAGCGGCGCCCGCGCCGTTTCGCGCCGCAACGGGCGCCATCACCACACCACCACACCCGCGCCCACGCGCGCCAAACCATAATTGCCAGAGGAGAAACCGGATGGAGCTGCCTTTCCAGCCCCTCACTCGCCGCACATTCCTGTCTGCCAGCGCGCTGGCCAGCGCCGCCATCGCCGCGCCTGCCGCCGCCATGGCGCTGAACGCCCGGCCGCTGGCGCTGGCCTCCAGCCACCAGGCCCTGCCGGCCAGCTGGCAAGGCCCGGCGCTGGTGCTCTCGGGCGATTATCTCGCCCGGCTTGGCCAGTTGCGCCAGGCGCTGGAAAGCCACGCGCCGGCCAGCTGCCGCCTGTTTCTCGACGATGCCGACCGCGTGCTGTTCGACGTCGCCGCCCATGCCCCCCATGCCAAAGGATTTGCCGCATGATCCGCCGCCCTGTTTCCCGCGCCGCCTCCCGCCCCGCCGCCCGCGTGGCCTCGCTGGCGGCCGGCGCCCTGGGCCTTGGCGGCGTGCTGGCCGCCGTGCTGGCCGGCCCTGCCGCCACGCCCGCCCAGGCCTCGCCCACCGGCGTGTGGACCAGCCCGCAGGAAGCCTATGACAAGATCTGCGCGCGCTGCCACCTCTCGGGCGTGGGGCCGGAACTGCGCGGGCGCGCGCTGCCGCCCGAATATATCAAGCTGATCGTGCGTTCGGGCCGCCTGGCGATGCCCGCCTTCCCCCATTCCTCGATCGACGATGCCACCCTTGATGGTGTGGCCCGCCTTGTCTCGGCGCAGAAGCTGCCCAAGCCCGCCGCTGCCCCCAAGCGCTGAACCGGAGAGTTCCCATGACCGACCAGACCACCCCGGCCGTGCTGCCCCATGGCGTGAGCACCGCCGATTTCCGCGCCGCCATTGCCGAATTCATCGCCATTCTGGGCGCGGCCAATGTGATGACCGACGAGGCCCACATCGCCCCCTACACCAAGGTGATGGTGGCCGAGAGCGAGGATCTGCACCGCCCCTCGGCGATCCTCTATGCCCGCGAAGTGGGCGAGATCCAGAAGATCCTCGCCGTTTGCAACACATACAAGGTGCCGATCTGGACGATCTCCACCGGCCGCAATTTCGGCTATGGCTCGGCAGCGCCGCAAAGCGCAGGCCAAGTGGTGCTGGATCTGCGCCACATGAACAAGATCATCGAGGTGGACCCGGTGCTGTGCACCGCGCTGGTGGAGCCCGGCGTTACCTACCAGCAGCTGAAGGACTATCTGGTCGAGCATAACATCCCGCTGTGGCTGTCGTGCCCGGCGCCTTCGGCCATTGCCGGGCCTTTGGGCAACACGGTGGATCGCGGCGTGGGCTACACGCCCTATGGCGAGCATTTCATGATGCAGTGCGGCATGGAAGTGGTGCTGGCCAATGGCGAGGTGCTGCGCACCGGCATGGGCGGGGTGGAAGGCACCAGCGCCTGGCAGGTGTTCAAATGGGGCTATGGGCCCTATCTCGATGGCATCTTCACCCAGTCGAACTATGGCATCGTCACCAAGATGGGCATGTGGCTGATGCCGCAGCCGCCGGTCTACAAGCCCTTCTGCATCCGCTACGAGCATGACGAGGACATCCACGATATCGTGGAAACGCTGCGCCCGCTGCGCATCGCCAATGTCATCCCCAATGCCATGGTGTTTGCCAATGTGATGTGGGAAGCGGCCGCCATGATGCCGCGCAGCAAATATTACAGCGGCACCGGCACCACCCCCGATCACGTGCTGGACGAGATCAAGGCCAAGGAAGGGCTGGGCGCGTGGAATGTCTATGCCGCGCTTTATGGCACCAAGGAGCAGGTGGAGGTCAACTGGGCGATCATCACCGGCGCCATCAAGGCCAGCGGCAAGGGCCGGATCATCACCGAGGAAGAGGCCGGCGAGACCGAGCCCTTCAAATATCGCGCCAAGCTGATGCGCGGCGAGATGACCCTGCAGGAATTTGGCCTCTATCGCTGGCGCGGCGGCGGCGGCTCCATGTGGTTTGCCCCGGTGACGGCGGCCAAGGGCAGCGAGACGGTGGAGCAGACGCGCCTCGCCAAGCAGATCCTGGGCGAATATGGCCTTGATTACGTGGCTGAATATATCGTCGGCATGCGCGATATGCACCATATCGTCGATGTGCTTTTCGACCGTTCCGACCCGGAAGAGATGAAGCGCGCGCATGACTGCTTCGCCAAGCTGCTGAGCGAGTTCGGCAAGCGCGGCTATGCGGTCTACCGCGTCAACACCGCCTTCATGGACCAGACCGCCGACCTCTACGGCCCGGTGAAGCGCAAGGTGGACCAGACGCTGAAGCGCGCGCTCGACCCCAACGGCATTCTGGCGCCCGGCAAATCGGGCATCCGCATCTGATCCTTCCCCCTTTTGCAGAACAGGACTTTTCATGCCTCATCTGATTGGCCGCGCATTTGGCGCGGCCCTGCTGCCGCTTGCCCTTGCCGCCACCCCCGCCGCCGCCCAGAGCGGCGATGCCACCCGCGGCCGCGCCGTGTTCCAGGGGCAGTGCGGCGTGTGCCATTCGGTGGCGCCGGGCAAGGCGATCATCGGCCCCAGCCTTGCCGGCATTGTCGGCCGGGCGGCGGGCAAGCAGGCCGGCTTTGCCTATTCGCCCGCCCTCGCCAAGGCCGGCTTCAAGTGGGACAAGGCAAAGCTTGATGCCTGGATCGCCGGGCCCGCCAAGGTGGTGCCGGGCAACCGCATGCCCTTTGCCGGCCTGGCCGATGGCGCCAAACGGGCCGATCTCATCGCCTATCTGGCCAACCCCAAGTGAGCGGGGGCGGCCTGCCTGTGGCGCTGCTGATCGACGGGGCAGACCGCCCCGCCAGCCATGGCGCCACCTTCACCCGCCACGGGCCGCTGGGCGATGGCCCGGCCAGCACGGCAGCGGCCGCCAGCGTGGAGGATGCAGCAGCGGCGGCAGAAGCGGCGCAGGCCGCCCTGCCGGCCTGGGCGGCGCTGGGCCCCAATGCCCGCCGCCGCCTGCTGCTGGCCGCCGCAGACGCGATGGAAGCGCGCGCGGGCGATTTCGTCGCGGCGATGGCGGCGGAAACGGGCGCCTCTGCCGGCTGGGCGGGCTTCAACGTGCATCTGGGCGCCAGCCTGCTGCGCGAGGCCGCCGCGCTCACCACGCAGGTGAAGGGCGAGACCATCCCCTCCGACCGCCCCGGCTGCCACGCGATGACCCTGCGCCGCCCGGCCGGCGTGGTGCTGGGCATCGCGCCGTGGAACGCGCCGGTGATCCTGGGCGTGCGGGCCATTGCCACGCCGCTGGCCTGCGGCAATACGGTGGTGCTGAAAGCCTCTGAACATTGCCCCGCCACCCACCGGCTGATCGGCACCGTGCTGCAGGAAGCGGGCTTTCCGGCGGGCGTTGTCAACGTGCTCAGCAATGCGCCCGAGGATGCCGGCGCCGTGGTGGCAGCGCTGGTGCGCCACAAGGCGGTGCGGCGGATCAACTTCACCGGCTCCACCCGGGTGGGGCGGATCATCGCCGGGCTGGCCGCGCAGGAGCTGAAGCCCTGCCTTCTCGAACTGGGCGGCAAGGCGCCGCTGATCGTGCTGGACGATGCCGATGTGGAGGCGGCCGTTGCCGCCGCCGGTTTCGGCGCCTTCATGAACAGCGGGCAGATCTGCATGTCGACCGAGCGGATCATCCTGCAGGGCGGCATTGCCGATGCCTTTGTCGCGCTGTTCCGCCAGAAGGTCGCCAGCCTCCATGCCGCCGATCCGCGCCAGGGGGCAGCCCCGCTCGGCTCGGTGGTGGATGAGGCAACGGCCGATCGCATCCGCCACCTCATTGCCGATGCGCGCGCGAAGGGCGCGGTGGTCTATGGCGAGGTGCCGGCAACCGGCACGCTGCTACCAGCCATCGCGCTCGACCATGTGACGCCGGAAATGGCGATCTATGCCGAGGAAAGCTTCGGCCCGGTCACCACCATTCTGCGCGCGGCCGACGACGAGGAAGCGCTGCGCCTGGCCAACGACACCGAATATGGCCTCACCTCGGCGGTGTTCGGGCGGGATCTGGCGCGTGCCCTGTCGGTTGCCGAGCGGATCGAGGCGGGCATGTGCCACATCAACGGCGCCACCGTGCATGACGAGGCGCAGATGCCCTTCGGCGGCACCAAGGCCTCTGGCTACGGCCGCTTTGGCGGCGAGGCGGGGATCGCCGAATTCACCGAGCTGAAGTGGCTGACGATCGACACCGGCACCCCGCACTGGCCGATCTGACAGGCAGCGGGCGGCCCCGCTTAACCGGCGGCGCCCGCGCCAACCCTAATAATCGACACAAGGGAGAGGAACACATGATAAAAACACGCAAGCTGGCGCTGGCCATGGCCCTTTCGGCTGCTGCCATCGCCCATCCGGCCGCCGCCAGCGAGAGCGGCGGCGGCGTTTATCCGGTGGGCGCGGAAGGGGCGCTGGGCGGCGCGCTGCCGCCGCCGGGGGTCTATCTGCTGGGCTATCTGCAATCCTATGAGGCGGGGCGCTTCAACGATGGCAAGGGCAATGCCGGCTTCCTGCCCGATTTCCACGTGAGCGCAGAAGCGGCGGTGACGCGCGTGGTGTGGAACACCGGCCGCAAGTTCCTGGGCGCCGATTATGCCATGCATCTGGTGGCGCCCGCGGTGGTGATCGATGCCCGGGTGGCCGGCGTTTCCGACCGGCGGGCCGGCTTCACCGATGTCACCATCGATCCCTTCATCCTGGGCTGGCACTGGAAGAGCGGCTTCCACATCATCACCGGCCTCGACATCAACCTGCCGGTGGGCAGCTACAGCCGCACCAGCCCCGCCAACCTCAGCCGCCACTACTGGAATGTGGAGCCGATCATCGCGGCGGCCTATTATGGCCCCCACGGCCTGCAGGTGGACATGAAGGCGATGTATGACATCAACTTCACCAACCACGATGCCCAGATCAACGGGCTCAACCCCACCGGATCGCCCTATCGTTCCGGCAATGAATTCCACATGGAATATGCCGTGACCAAGGCGCTGGCCCCGCGCCTCAGCGCCGGCATCGCCGGCTACTACTACCGCCAGACCACGCGCGACCATGTGGACAACACCGATGCCCAGCAATTGCTCGACAGCTTTGGCGGGCTGAAGGGCGAGGCCGTGGCCGCCGGCCCCACCCTGCGCCTCACCGCCGGCAAGGCGCAGATCATCGCCACCTGGCAGCATGAATTCGACGCCGCCTATCGCCCCCAGGGCGACAAGGTGTGGCTGAAGGCGATCATCCCCCTGGCAGGGGTTGGCAAGCGCTGATCAGCCAGAAGCAACGCTGAAAGGCAACAGGGCCCGGCAGCTCCACCAAGGAGCTGCCGGGCCCTGTTTTGCTATCGGCCAGATTGGCCAAGGGATGGTACGGGCGGCCGGACTCGAACCGGCATGTTGTTGCCAACGGCGGATTTTGAATCCGCTGCGTCTACCATTCCGCCACGCCCGCACTTTGTGCCCTTGCCGGAACACACCGCCTAGCGCCGGGCCGCGGCAGGATCAAGCCCTGCCAGCGTGTTTTGGCCCGCCTGTTTTGCCCCGCCTGTTTGACTGCCCCCCGGCCCTGCCTCAGTCCCTCAGGGCGCCGGCCAGGATCTTGTGCAGGCGCGAATGCAGCGCATCATTGCCTGCCAGCACCTCGGCATCGCAGATCGGCAGCGACTGGCCCTTCCAGTTCGACACGAAGCCGCCGGCCTCGCGCACCAGCAGGCAGCCGGCCGCCGTGTCCCAGGGCTTCAGGCTCGATTCCCAGAAGCCCTCGTAGCGGCCCGCGGCCACCCAGGCGAGATCGAGCGCGGCCGCGCCAAAGCGGCGGATGCCCGCCACCTGCGGCGCCAGCGCCTGATAGATGCGGCTCCATTCCACCACATCGCCATGGCCGGCAAACGGAATGCCGGTGGCGATCAGGCTTTCATCGAGATGGCGCCGGCCCGACACGCGCAGGCGGCGATCATGCAGCCAGGCGCCGCGGCTCTTCTCGGCCCAGAAGCTCTCGTCGGTGATCGGCTGGTAGACCAGGCCGGCCACCACCTCGCCCCAGCCCTCGCCGCCCGGCAGCGGTTCCTGCGCGGCGATGGAGATGGCGAAATGCGGGATGCCATGGAGGAAATTGCTGGTGCCATCGAGCGGGTCGATGATCCAGCGCGGCTTGGTGGGGTCACCCTCCACCGTGCCGCCTTCCTCCATCACGAAGCCCCAGTCGGGGCGGGCGGCGCGCAGTTCCTCATAGAGGGTGCGCTCGCTCGCCTGGTCGGCGCGGCTGACGAAATCCGCCGGCCCCTTGCGCGAGACCTGCAGGTGCTCCACCTCGCCGAAATCGCGACGCAGCCGCTGCCCGGCCTTGCGGGCAGCGCGCTCCATCACGCGGATCATGCCGGAAATGGCCATGGCCGGTCAGTCCGCCTTGCCGACGTAGGTGCGCTCGTAGACGTTCACGACAATGCGCGTGCCCGAGGCGATGTGCGGCGGCACCAGGATGCGCACGCCATTGTCCAGCACGGCGGGCTTGTAGGACGAGGAGGCGGTCTGCCCCTTCACCACGGCATCGGCTTCCACGATGGTGGCTTCCACCTGCTCGGGCAGCTGCACCGAGATCGGCCGTTCATCGTACATTTCAAGGACAGCGGTCATACCGTCCTGCAGGAAAGCGGCGGCATCGCCCAGCAGGTCCTTGGGGAGGTTGATCTGGTCGTAGTTCTCGACATCCATGAACACCAGGTCATCGCCCTCCGCATAGAGGAACTGGAAATCCTTGGTGTCGAGGCGCACGCGCTCCACCGTGTCGGCGCTGCGGAAACGCACATTGGTCTTGCGTCCATCGATCAGGTTCTTCATTTCGACCTGCATGAAGGCGCCGCCCTTGCCGGGCTGGGTATGCTGGGTCTTGGCGACCTTCCAGATGCCACCTTCATATTCAAGGATGTTGCCGGGGCGAATTTCGACGCCGCTGATCTTCATGGGAATGGAACCTTCGATGATAAAGAGCCGTTTGACCGCAGCTGCCGCAGCCGCCACGCATATGGCCGCCGGCCTTAGCGTGCGCAATGGCATCTGGCAATCTCGGCTTTGCGCCGGGATGGCCGCAGTTGGCACAGCCGCAAGCCTCATGGTTGCCGCCGCACCGGCCCTTGCCGATGGCCCGCTGGGCGCTGTCAAGCGGGGCGATTATGTGTGCGAATTGCCCGGCGATGCCATGGGCAAGCCCGGCATCCACCAGCCGGCCGAGGATTTCTCGATCCAGCAGCATTCCATCTATATCAATGCGCAGGGCAAGGGCACCTATCTGCTGATCGGCAACCGGCTGACGATGACCAGCGGGCCCAAGCACGGCACCCTCTATCGCCGGGTGAACGACACCTTCTGGCGCAAGCTCAACGCCGATGGCAGCGATAACCCGCTGCGCTGCATCCGCAGCGTGCTGAACAACCGCTAGCGCGCCGCCCGCGCCGTGCGCCGGTAGAGCCAGCCTACCAGCAGCGCGCACAGCGCCAGCCCCAAAGGCGCAGCGCCGGCAAAATCCGTTAGCAGGGCCATGGGGGCGGGCTTGCCGGTGGCCGCGGCAAGCCCGGCAAAGCCCACGCCAAACAGGCTTTCCCCAGCGATGAGGCCGGTGGCCGCCAGCGCGCCCAGCCGCTCGGCCCGGGCGGGATCGGCGCTGCGGGCGGTGAAGCGGTGATAGGCATGGCCGATCAGCGCGCCCAGCGGGGTGAGCAGGGTGATGCCCATCGGCAGGTAGATGCCCATGCCCAGTGCCAGCGGCGGCAGGCTGCCCCGGCCGGCGGCGCGCAGGGCCTCGTCCACCAGGATGGCGGCGATGCCGATGCCTGCGCCAAGGCCGATCAGCCCCCAATCGAGATTGCCGCCCAGCACCCCCTCGATGATCGCGGTGATGAGGGCGGCCTGCGGGGCGGCCAGCGCCTGCGGCCCGGCGCCGGGCGTGCCGGCAAAGCCGAAAGTGTGATTCAACAGATCGAGCAGCGGCGGGATCACCACCGCGCCAAAACCCACCCCCAGCAGCAGCGCCACCTGCTGGCGCCATGGCGTGGCGCCCACCAGCTGGCCGGTCTTCAGATCCTGCAGATTGTCGTTGGCGATGGTGGAAATGCCGAAGATCACGCTGGTGACGAACAGCGCAAAGGCGACCGCGGCGCGGGTGGTGGCGCCATCTGCCCCGGCGCCCACCACCGCCAGCAGCAACAGGGCAATGCCCAGCGCGGTGAGGATGCCGGTGCCCGAGACCGGGCTGCTGGAAGAGCCGATGAGCCCGGCCATATAGCCGCAGACCAGCGCGATGATGGCGCCCGCCACCAGCACATAGGCCAGCGCCAGCGCCACGATCAGCGCCCCATGCACGGCCAGCGGCGCGCCAGAACCATCGGCCAGCGGCCCGATGCCGGCAAAGCCCGCCAGCAACACCCCCACCGGCACCAGCGCCAGGGCAATCGCCAGGCCAACCAGGCCGATCGGCACATCGCGCTCGGCCAGCGGCAGGGTGTGGCCCTGCCCCGCCCGGCGCAAACGCTGCGCCGCCAGCGCGCCCGACAGCCCCCGCGCCACCGGGCCGATCACCCGCAGCAAGGTCCAGATCGCCGCCACGCCCATGGTGCCCGCGCCCACAAAGCGCACCTTGTGGCGGAAGGTGGTGGCCACGAAATCGGCCCATTCCACCCCCGGCGGCGGGCCCATCGCGGTGTAGTGCGGCAGCAGCACCAGCCAGCCGATCACCAGCCCGGCCAGCATCGCCAGCCCCACCGCCAGCCCCACCAGATGGCCCACGCCAATCAGCGCCAGCGACAGGCTGGCCGAAAGGCTGGTGCCCCCTGCCCCCAGCCGCACGAAGCGCGAAACCTCCTCGGCCACCACGCCCAGCTTGGCCAACAGCGCATAGCCGGCCGATACCGCAGCCCCCCCGACAATCGCGCGCAGCCCCCGGGCGTTGTCTTCGCTGCCGGCGCTGTCATCGCCCAGCTTCAGCACTTCGGCCGCGGCCACGCCTTCCGGAAAGGGCAGCGCCGGATCATCCAGCAGCGCCCGGCGCAGCGGCACCGACAGCATCACCCCCAGCACCCCGCCCAGCGCGATGATCGCCACGCTGGGGCCAAAGGCAAAGCCCCGCCACCAGCCGATCATCACCAGCCCCGGCAGCACGAAGATGATCGCCGAAAGCGTGCCGGCGGCACTGGCGATCGTCTGCACGATGTTGTTTTCCTGAATGGAAACGCCCGGCAAATGGCGCAGCACCGCCATCGAGATCACCGCCGCCGGGATCGATGTGGCAAAGGTGATGCCGATCTTGAGGCCAAGATAGACATTGGCCGCGGTGAACAGCACGGTGATCGCCGCGCCAAGGGCAATGGCGCGCCAGGTCAGTTCACGCGGGGCAGCGACTTGGGCAGAAGGGGCAGAAGGGGTTTCGCTCATGGCGGCGGGTGTGGCATGGCCGCGTCCCGCCGCAAAGCCCTGATCTGTCAGGCCGCGCGGATCGCCTCGGCCAGGGCGCGCACGTTGGCGGCCTCATCGCCCTGCCAGATCGCCGCCGAGACGGCGAGGAAATCGGCGCCCGCCCGCACCAGCCCTGCCGCATTGGCAGGGTTGATGCCGCCGATCGCCACGCAGGGCAGTTCGAACAGCGATTGCCACCAGGTGAGGATCTCGGGCTCGGCGTGGTGCTTCACTTCCTTGGTGGTGGTGGGGAAGAAAGCGCCGAAAGCGACATAATCCGCCCCCGCATCGCCCGCTTCCATGGCCAGATGGCGGCTGGCGTGGCAGGTCACACCGATCTGCGCGTCGCGGCCCAGCAGCTCGCGCGCCTCGCGCGCATTGTCATCGTCCTGGCCCAGATGCACGCCATCGGCGCCCAGCCGCTTGGCCAGCTTCGCCGAATCATTGACGATGAAGGCCACGCCCTGATCGGCGCAGATGCGCTGCAGGGGTTCGGCCAGGCGGGCGGCGGCATGCTCCTCCACATCCTTCACGCGGAACTGGAAGGCGGCAACGCCATGCGCATCCCCGGCCGAGGCATCGAGCGCGCGCGCCAGCCGGTCGGGGAAGCTGCCCCCCACCTCCAGCGGCGAGATCAGATAGATCCGGGTGGCTTCGCGTACATGCTCGAATTGGGGGGCTTCGGTCTCTGTCATGGCGCGAGCCTTAGAACATCGGGCCGGCAGGGGGGAACCGGTTTTTTCGCCCCGGCGCCCGCGCCCACGAAAAAGCGCGGCGAAGGCCTTGTCAGCCCCGCCGCGCCTTGTTCACCAGCACGGGCCTTGCGGCCCTGCCTTTGCCGTTGCGGGCCTTGCGGCCCGGGTGGGCTTATTCCTTGCCCTTGTAGATCTTCACCAGCTTGTCGAGCATGGCGAGCGCTTCGTCACGCGGGCGCTGGAAGGTGTTGCGGCCGATGATCGAGCCATTGCCGCCGCCATCGCGGATGTCGCGCGCGTCCTGGTAGACGGCATCGGCGCCCTTGGCCGCGCCGCCCGAGAACACCACGATGCGCCGGCCGGCAAAGCAGGCCTTGACGACATGGTTCACCCGGTCCGCCTGGTTCGACCAGTCAACGCCGGCATAGGCCTTCTTGGCGTCTTCCTGCTCGATATGGTCGGAAGGCAGCTTCACCTTGATGATGTGCGCGCCGATGAGGGCGGCGATATGGGCGGCATAGGCACCCACGTCCAGCGCCAGCTCGCCGCTCTTGGGCAGCTTGCCGCCGCGCGGATAGGACCAGATCACCGTGGCGATGCCAACGGCAGCCGCCTCGGCGCGCAGTTCCTTGATCTCCTCGATCATCTCGAAGACATCGTCGGAACCGGGGTAGATGGTGAAGCCGATGGCCGAGCAGCCCAGGCGCAGCGCGTCTTCCACGCTGGCGGTCACGGCCTGGTTGGCGGCGGTGGCCCAGCTGTTCGAGCTGTTCATCTTGAGGATGGTGGGGATCTGCCCGGCGAACTTGTCGGCGCCCGCTTCCAGCATGCCCAGCGGCGCGGCATAGGCCGACAGGCCCGCATCGATCGCCAGCTGGTAGTGGTAGTGCGGATCATAGGCCGGATCGTTCACCGAGAAGCTGCGGGCCGGGCCATGTTCGAAGCCCTGGTCCACCGGCAGGATGATCAGCTTGCCCGTGCCGCCCAGCTTGCCCTGCATGAGGATGCGGTGCAGGTTCGCCTTCACGCCCGGATTGTCGGACTCGTAATTGGCAAGGATCTTCTGGACGATCTTGGTGGTCATGTTGTCCCTCTGTCTGCCGCAGCCAAACTGCATCTGCCGAGTTGGCGCATAGGTATGCACCGGGCATGGCCTTAGCGGCCCTGCTGGCGCATCGCAACCCGCCTGAAGCGTCATTTTTACGCATAAGGAGCGGTTTTTCAGCTGAAAAACAGCCCAAACTGCGCAAAATGCGCTTCTGCCGGCCTGCTTATGGCCTCTTCACGCGAAAGTAAAATGACAAAGGCCGGGCGCGCCGGCCCGGCCTTCCTATCATGCCCGAAAACAGGCCCTGCCCGCTCAGGCGATATCGAGCGCCTTGACGCCGGGCAGTTCGCGCCCTTCCATCCATTCGAGGAAGGCGCCGCCAGCGGTCGAGATATAGGTGAAGTCTGCCGCCACGCCGGCGTGGTGCAGCGCTGCCACCGTATCGCCGCCGCCGGCCACGCTGACCAGCGAGCCTTCCTTCGTCAGCGCCGCCGCAATGCGCGCCAGCGCCACCGTGGCGGCATCGAAGGGCTGGGTTTCAAAGGCGCCCATCGGCCCGTTCCACACCAGCGTGCGGCAGGTCTTCAGCGCATCGGCCAGCGCTTCCACAGCGGCCGGGCCCACATCGAGGATCATCTCGTCGGCGGCCACCTCATGCACGTTGCAGGTGCGCAAGCTGGGCGGATTGGCGGCAAATTCCTTCGACACCACCACCTCATAGGGCAGATGCACGGTGCAGCCGGCCTTGTCGGCCGCCTCGAGGATCTCCTCGGCGGTGCCGGTGAGGTCATGCTCGCACAGGCTCTTGCCCACATCCACGCCGCGCGCGGCCAGGAAGGTGTTGGCCATGCCGCCGCCGATGATCAGGTGATCAACCTTGGTGACGAGATGCTTGAGCACATCGAGCTTGCTCGACACCTTGGCGCCGCCGACCACCGCTGCCACCGGCTTCACCGGCGCGCCCAGCGCCGCTTCCAGCGCTTCCAGCTCTGCCTGCATGCTGCGGCCGGCATAGGCGGGCAGCAGATGGGCCAGGCCTTCCGTGGTGGCATGGGCGCGATGCGCGGCCGAGAAGGCATCGTTCACATAGAAATCGCCGTTGGCGGCAATGGCCCTGGCAAATTCCGGATCGTTCTTTTCCTCGCCGGGCCAGAAGCGGCTGTTTTCCAGCAGGGCAATATCGCCCGCGCGCAGGATGCCCACCGCCTGGGCCACCACATCGCCGGCGATCTCGGGCACGAACATCACTTCGCGGCCCAGCACCTTTTCCACCGCGCCCAGCACCAGGCTCAGCGACTGATCAGCCGCGCGCGCGCCCTTGGGGCGGCCGAAATGGGCCAGCAGCAGCACTTTGGCGCCCTTGTCGGCCAGTTCGAGGATGGTGGGGGCCACCGCGCGCACGCGGGTGTCTTCCGTCACCGCGCCATCCTGCATCGGCAGGTTGAAATCCACCCGCACCAGCGCGACCTTGCCAGTGACATCGCCCAGATCATCGAGCTTGCGAAACGCCATAAAACCCCCTGCCCCCGCCTTGCCTGTCGCGGGGCTCATTCAAACAGCACAGCGAAAAAGGGCGGGGTTTTCACCCCGCCCTGTTCGATCAAAGGAACTTGGCCATCTGCCCGGCGGTGTCGAGCATACGGTTGGAGAAGCCCCACTCGTTGTCGTACCAGCTGAGCACGCGCACCAGCTTGCCGTCGATCACCGCCGTCTCCAGAGCGTCGATGGTCGACGAATGCGGATCGTGGTTGAAGTCGATCGAGACCAGCGGCTCCTCGGTGTAGCCCAGCACGCCCTTCAGCGGGCCTTCGGCAGCCGCCTTCAGCAGCGCGTTCACTTCCTCAATCGAGGTGTCGCGCTTGGGGGTGAAGGTGAGATCGACCACCGAGACGTTCGGGGTCGGCACGCGGATCGAGGAACCGTCGAGCTTGCCCTTGAGGTCCGGCAGCACTTCGCCCACGGCCACGGCAGCGCCGGTGCTGGTGGGGATCATGTTCATCGCGGCAGCGCGGGCGCGGCGCGGATCCTTGTGGATCTGGTCGAGGATCTTCTGGTCGTTGGTGTAGCTGTGGATCGTCGTCATCAGGCCGCGCTCGATGCCGATCGCCTCATGCAGCACCTTGGCGAAGGGGGCCAGGCAGTTGGTGGTGCAGCTGGCGTTGGAGACGATCAGGTCCTCGGCGGTCAGCGTCTCGTGGTTGACGCCGAACACCACGGTGCGATCCACCTTCTTGGCGGGCGCCGAGATCAGCACGCGCTTGGCGCCGGCGGCCAGGTGCTTGCTGGCCGAATCGCGATCGACGAAGAAGCCGGTGCATTCCAGCGCAATGTCGATGCCATTGGCGGCGTGGGGCAGGTTCGCCGGGTCCTTCTCGGCGGTCACCTGAACGCGCTTGCCGTTGAGGATGAGGTCGTTGCCATCCACTTCCACGGTGCCGGGGAAGGGCCCGTGCACGCTGTCGTTCTTGAACAGGCGGGCATTGGCCTTGGCATCGGCCAGATCGTTGATCGAGACCAGCTCAAGCCCGCAATCGGGGCGCTCCAGAATGGCGCGGGCCACATTGCGCCCGATACGACCGAAACCGTTGATCGCAACCTTCACAGCCATGGAACTTGTCCTCCTTTATAAGCCTTGGGCGCCGCACCCTGGCGCGGCGTGTTTGTGCCGGTTCAGCCCTGCAGCGCGGCCAGAACGCGCGGCGTGATCTTGGCGGGGGTCAGCCCGAAATGATCGTAGAGCTGGTCGGCCGGCGCCGAGGCGCCGAAGCTGTCGATACCGATGTTGAGGCCATCGAGCCCGGTGATCGCCTGCCAGCCGAGCGTGGTGCCCGCCTCGATCGAGACCTTGAGCACGCCTGCGGGCAGCACATCGGCCTTGTAGGCGCCATCCTCAGCAAGGAAGCGGCTCATCGAGGGCATGGAGACGACATCGGCGCCAATGCCCTGTGCTTCCAGTTCGGCGCGCACGGCAAGGGCGATCTCGACCTCGCTGCCGGTGGCGACCAGCACCACCTTGCGGGGGGCCGCGGCCGCTTCCAGCCGATAGGCGCCCCTGGCCGAGAGGTTCGGGCCATTATGGCGCAGCTGCGGCAGGTTCTGGCGGGTCAGCGCCAGCACGCTGGGGGTGCCCTCATTGGCAATGGCGATCTGCCAGCATTCGGCCGTCTCGATCACGTCTGCCGGGCGGAACACTTCCAGATTGGGGATCATGCGCATGCTCATCACATGCTCGATCGGCTGGTGGGTGGGGCCATCCTCACCCAGGCCAATGCTGTCATGCGTCAGCACATAGACGACCTTGGCCTGCTGCAGCGCCGACATGCGGATGGCATTGCGGCAATAATCCGAGAACACCAG
>DASRYE010000317.1:0-38423 GCA_035653915.1 Novosphingobium sp.
CCCTGTCGCAGCGCCGTGACGGCGATCTGCGAGCCGCCGCTGCCCACCAGATGCACGCTGGCCGGCCTGATGCCATAGCTTTTGAGCGCCATTTCCACCCCGATCGTCTGGATATCGGCGGTGGAGACGACGGCATCGATGCGGCGGTTCACCTGCAGCACATCGAGCATGCCGCTCATCGCCGTGCCGGCATCGTAATTGCCCTCGATGGTGGCCACCACGCGGATGTTGCGATGGGGGGCGAAGGTCGCCAGATAGGTGCGATAGCGCAGCAGGTCGAAGGGATAGACCTTCTGCCCCACCACCAGCACCACGTTGCACTGCGGCCGGCCGGCGCAATAGGCCACCACATCCTGCGCCTGCGCGCGCGCGCCATCGCTGGGCCGGGCGGCCACGGTGGCCACCACGCCCGGCACTTGCGGGGCCAGCTCATCCAGCTGCGGGCCGATGGGAAATTCCACCGCCACCGTGCGGATGCCCACCGCGCCGGCATGGCGCACGGCCGAGGCGATCGACACGCTGTCGTTGGGGAAGAGGATGATGCCATCGTAGCGGTGCGAGGCGATCACATCCTCCAGCTGGTTATACTGGAGCGTGGAATCGAAAGCGCCATCATAGAGCGTGACCTCCACCCCCCGCTGGCGCGCCGCTGCCTGCCGGATGCCCTGCCAGACAGACTGGTTGAAGCCATTTTGCGCGCCCGCCGCCAGAAAGGCGATGCGCAAGGGGGCCGGGCGCAAGGGGGCCGGGCCTTTGGGCGCCGGGGCCGCCCCGCCCAGCGCCAGCGCGCCCGCCACCAGCAGGCCAGCCCGACCCATACTGGCCCATACCCGCCGCCGCCCTGCCGCAGGGGGCAGCGCGCCGGAACCTTGCGCGGCATTTTCAACAGGATCGATCAAGATGGCGCGGCTCCGATTGTGCGTTGAAGAGATATGGTATACGGTATTTTTTCTTGCGCAAGGAGATTTGCATGCATCCCGACATGGACAGCCCCACCCTCGCCACGTTGACCGGGCTGATCGCCGCGCCCGGCCAGCCTGATGCCCTGCTGACACGGATGGCCCGCATGCTGATGGCAGACCCGGGCTATGCCATGCTCACCATCCTGCTGTATGATGTGGCCGGCGGGCGCGGGCGCCGCATCTATTCCACCGATGAGGTGGCCTATCCCACCGGCGCCTTCAAGCCCATCCCGATGACCGACTGGGCCGACCAGGTGCTGGTGCGCCACCAGCCGTTCATCGCCGATACCGTGGCCGATTTCCGCCCGCATTATGGCGATTGGGCCAAGCTGGAGGCGATGGGGCTGATCAGCGGGCTCAACACGCCGATCATCGTCGATGGCGTGGCGATCGGCTCTGTCAACTTCACCGCCCGCTCGGAAGGCTATTACACTCCCGCGCGGGTGGAGGCCGCCCGGCGCTGCGGCGCGCTGGCGGCCATCGCCCTGCTGCTGGAAGCGCGCGGCGCGGCCTGAGCCCCACGCCCAGGCCGCGCGGCCTGGGCCGCTTCAGATCGGATCATCGATCGAGGCGGCGGGGCGGGTGAACCATTCCGCCCCGTTCTCGGTCACATGGAAATGGTCTTCCAGCCGCACGCCGAAGCGATCGGGGATGACGATCATCGGCTCGTTGGAAAAGCACATGCCCGGGGCCAGCGGGGTCTTGTCGCCGCGCACCAGATAGGCCGGCTCGTGGATCGACAGGCCAATGCCATGGCCGGTGCGATGGGGCAGGCCCGGCAGGCGATAATCCGGCCCCAGCCCGGCCCCTTCCAGCACCTTGCGGGCGGCCGCATCGATCTCCTCGGCCAGCACGCCCGGGCGCACCGCATCGAAGGCGGCCTGCTGGGCGGCGCGTTCCAGCGCCCAGATCTCGCGCTGGAAGGCATCGGCCTCGCCAAACACATAGGTGCGGGTGATATCCGAGCTGTAGCCCTGCACCGGGCAGCCGGTGTCGATCAGCACGATATCGCCCTCGGCCAGCACGGCATCGCCCGGCAGGCCATGGGGAAAGGCGCTCGACCGGCCGAATTCGACGATGCAGAAGGAATTGCCCGGCGCCCCCAGCGCCCGGTGGGCCGCCTCAATGAAGCGGCGCACCTCGCTGGCGGTGATGCCGGCGCGCATGATCCGGGCGGCGCGGCGGTGCACTTCCAGCGTCATCTGCTTGGCCTGGCGCATGATCGCCAGTTCCGCGGCAGATTTGATCATCCGGCAGGCGTTGATCGGGCCGGCCAGATCGACCACCTCCACCCCCGGTGCCACCGCCCGCAGCCGGCCCAGCATGCCAAAGGGAAATTCCGGATCGATGCCCAGCCGGGCCACTTGCCTTTCACGCAGCACATCGGCCACCAGCGCGAAGGGGTTCTCCTCTTCCTCCCAGCTGCGCACGCTGGCCGCAATCGCCAGATCGGCCGCCAGCGAGCCCAGCTCGAAAGTGGGGCAGATCAGCACCGGGTCCCCCTCCAGCGGCACCAGCATCGCCACCAGCCGCTCGGTCTGCCCCCAGGGCACGCCGGCGAAATAGCGCAGGCTGGCGCCGGCATCCACCAGCGCCATGTCGATGCCGGCCGCGGCCATGTGCAGGCGCAGCTTGTCCAGCCGGGCGGCGCGTTCCGCCGGGGTGATGAGCGGCGCCACATCCGCCCAGGGCTTGAGATCGGCAAGCTCGCTTGCCGCATTCGATCCGCCGATTGCCTCAGTCATAACCATTCCTCATTTATGTGGAAGCGCCGCGCCGGGCGCCGAAACGTTCGATATCGAAAGGCGCCAGCGACACCGGCGGCGCGCGCCCCTCCACCAGATCGGCGATGATCTCGCCGCTGAGCGGCCCGAGCGTGAGACCCAGATGCTGGTGGCCAAAGGCATAGAGCAGGTTGGTGTGGTGGCGGCTGCGGCCGATCGCCGGCAGATAATCGGGCAAGGTGGGGCGCGCGCCCAGCCATTCCGCCCCGGGCAGTTCGAAAGGCAGGCCCAGTTCGCTGATGCGCCGGCGCAGGGCCGCCCATTTGGCCGGGTCTGCCGGCGCCCCTGGCCGCGCCAGTTCGACAAAGCTGGAAGCGCGCACGCTGTCCTCAAAGCGGGTGACGATCATCGCCCGGTCCTCGAACACCACCGGCGGCAGATCGGCCGGCCAGCGCGCGCCCGGCGCCTGCAGGTGATAACCGCGCTCGGCGATCATCGGCACGGCAAAGCCCAGCCCCTCCAGCAGCGGCCGCGACAGCACGCCGCCGGCAACGATAATCTCGTCGGCCAGCAGGGGCGTGCCATCGGCCAGTGCGGCCAGCACCGTGGCGCCCTCTGCCCACAGCCGGGCCCGGCCCTGCAGCCAGCGCCCGCCCAGCGCCGCAAAACGCGCCCGCAGCGCCGCTTCCAGCAGATCGTGGCCGGCAATGCTGCCGCTGCCCTCGCAATAGAGCGCGCCGGCGGGCGCCTTGCCACCCCGGAGCGCGGCGATCTGCGCCTCCTCGTCGGCCGTCAGATCGCGAAAGCGGATGCCCTCGGGCACATCGGCCTGCCAGGCCTGGCGGCCGCGCGCGGCGCTCTCGGGCCGGTCCCACACGATGATATGGCCGGTGCGGCGCAGCAGAGCGGGCGCCCCCAGCGCCTCCACATAGCGCTGCCAGGCCGGCATCGCCCGGGCCAGCAGGCCAGACAGCGCCGCCTGCCCCCGCGCAAAGGCCGATGGCCGCGCCGCCCAGGCCAGCCGGGCGACAAACGGCAACCAGCGGCCCGCCTCGCGCCAGGGCAGCGCCAGCGCGCCATCGCGCGCCAGCAACTGGCGCGGCACGCCCATCACCGTGGCGAGGGAGGCCAGCGGCTCCACCTGCTCGATGGCGATATGGCCGGCATTGCCCCAGGAGGCCCGCCGGCGCGGCCCCTCCTCATCCACCAGCGTGACAGCATGGCCCCGCCCCAGCAGCGCCAGCGCCGTGGCCGAGCCGACAATGCCGCCCCCGATGACGAGGATGCGGCGGCTTTCGGATTTCACACTTCCCATAGTCACTCTTATACGGTATACGAAGTTCGAAGCAACGGAGTTTCGCAATGGCAGAATTGAATTGGAAGGGTGTCTACCCGGCGGCAACCACGCAGTTCGCCCCGGACCTTTCGGTGGATGTGGCAGCCAGCCAGCAGGTGCTGGACGGGCTGATCAGGGATGGTGTCAACGGGCTGATCCTGCTGGGCACCTGCGGAGAGAACAACTCGCTGGAAGCGGATGAAAAGCACACCCTGCTGGAAGCCGCGCGCGAAGTGGTGGCCGGCCGCGTGCCCACCGTGGCGGGCGTTTCGGAACTGACCACCGCGCGCGCCGTGGCCTTTGCCAAAACCGCCGAACAGGCCGGCGTCGACGGGCTGATGCTGCTGCCGGCGATGGTTTATGTGCCCACCGAGGAGGAACTGGTCGCCCATTTCAAGGCGGTGGCCGCGGCCACCAGCCTGCCGATCATGCTCTACAACAACCCGCCGGCCTATCGCACCTGCGTGACCGAGGGCGCGCTGCGCCAGTTGCTGGAAGTGGAGAATATCGTCGCGGTGAAGGAAAGCGCGCCCGATCCGCGCCGCTTCACCGATCTTCACAATGCCTTTGGCGAGCGCTTCGTGCTGATGGCGGGCCTTGATGATGTCGCGCTTGAAGGGCTGATGCTGGGGGCCAGTGGCTGGGTCTCGGGCCTCACCAGCGCTTTCCCGCAGGAATCGGTGGCGCTGGTGGCCGCCTTCGAGCGCGGCGACTACGACACCGCCCGGCGCATCTATCGCTGGTTCATGCCGCTGCTCCATCTCGATGCGGAGCATGATCTCGTCCAGTCGATCAAGCTGGCCGAGCAGATCATGGGCCGCGGCTGCGAGCGCGTGCGCCTGCCCCGCCTGCCGCTGGCCGGCGCCCGCCGTGCCCAGGTGATCGCCATGGTGGAAAAGGCCGCCGCCACCCGCCCCGGCCTTGCCCCGCTGGATGCGGTGGCCTGAGATGCGCCACACGTTCTTCTGCATCGACGGCCACACCGCCGGCAATCCCGTTCGTCTGGTGGCCGGCGGCGCGCCGCAGGTGCAGGGGAACTCGATGGCAGAGCGCCGCGCCGATTTCCTGGCGCGCTTCGACTGGATCCGCACGGGCCTGTGTTTCGAGCCGCGCGGCCACGACATGATGTCGGGCGGGTTTCTCTACCCGCCCACGCGCCCCGATACCGATATCGGCATCCTCTTCATCGAAACCAGCGGCTGCCTGCCGATGTGCGGCCATGGCACCATCGGCATGATCACCTTTGGCCTGGAACACGGGCTGATCGTGCCGCGCACGCCCGGCCGACTGAAAGTGGAAGTGCCCGCCGGCCTCATCGACATCGACTATGGCGAGGAGGCCGGCAAGGTCACTTTCGTGCGCATCCGCAATGTGCCTTCCTATCTGGCGCGGGCGGGCATCGCCATCGAGGTGCCCGGCTTTGGCCCGTTGCTGGTGGATGTTGCCTATGGCGGCAATTTCTATGCGATCATCGAGCCGCAGGGCCCCTATCGCGGGCTTGATGATCTGGGCGCGGCCCGCCTCATAGAGCTCAGCCGCAGCGTGCGCACCCTGGTGCAGGCGGTGTATGAGCCGGTGCATCCGCAGGATGCGCGCATTCGCGGGGTCAGCCATGTGCAATGGGCCGATCGCCCCTCGGCGCCCGATGCCGATGGCCGCAATGCGGTGTTCTATGGCGAAAAGGCGATCGACAGATCCCCCTGCGGCACCGGCACATCGGCGCGCATGGCCCATCTCTTTGCCACTGGCCGCCTTCAGGTGGGCGATCGTTTCATTCACCAGAGCTATATCGGCAGCCGCTTCACCGGCCGGGTGGAAGCCACCGCCGATGTGGGCGGCCTGCCCGGCATCATCCCCTCGATCGAGGGGGCGGCCGTGGCAACCGGGCACAACACCATCTGGATAGACCGGGAAGATCCCTTCTGGGCCGGTTTCACAGTTGTGTAGAGCCGCCCCCACGCGGTTTACTTATGGTGTCGCCATGGTAGGACACAAAACATGAGCATCGTCATCCGATCCTTGTCCGATCAGGTTTTTGACGTTCTGCGCGAGAGGATACTGGCCGGCCAAGTGCCCACGAGCAGTCCCATTCGCCAGGACGCGCTGGCGGCCGAACTGGGCATCAGCAAGATCCCCCTGCGCGAGGCGCTGGCCCGGCTGGAACAGGAAGGCCTGCTGGAATCGCAGACCAACCGCGGCTTCTTCGTGCGGCCGATGAGCACGCGCGAGCTGGAAGAGGTCTATGCCCTGCGGCTGAAGCTGGAGCCTGACGCGGTGGTGGCCGGCGCGCGGGCCGCCACGCCCGCCCAGCAGGAAGGCGCCCGCAAGGCGCTCGACGATTTCAAGCGCGAGGCCGATCTGCGGCGGATTTCCGGCGGCGCCCACAACCGCGCCTTCCATGTCGCGCTGATCGAGCCGAGCGGCAATCGCGTCACCAATGATTTCCTCGTGCGCTTGCATATCCTGGCCGATCGCTATGTGTGCAAGCATCTGGAACCGCTGGGCCGCAACGAGCGGGCCGACAAGGAGCATGACGAGCTGCTGGGCGCCTGGCTGGACCAGGACGAGCCGCGCCTGCGCCAGCTGGTCTACGACCATATCTTCAACACGCTGGCAGACCTGCGCGAGCAGCTCGCCGCCGAAGGGGTGAGCGGCTAGGCCGAGAGCGCCGGCCGCACCCCGCACCACAGCGCCACGAACAGCGCCAGCGTGATCGTCGTCTGGCGCATGGATTCGAGGTCAGCATATTCGTTGGCCGCGTGAATGCCCCCGCCGCTAGAGCCATAGCACAGCGCCGGTATGCCATAATGCACGCCATACTGGCGCACATCGGTGGTGGCGGGCAGGCAGAAGCTTTCCAGCGGCGCGCCAAACACCAGCTCATGCGCGCTGGCCAGCGCCGCTTCGGCCGCCCCGCCCGGCGCCAGCACGTAAGGGTCTGCGGCAAAGCCGATCCAGCTCACCTCGGGCACGGCGCTGCCGATCCGGGCCGCGCATTGCGCCACCTGCGCGCAGATCGCCTCGCGCACCGCCGCGACAGACTGGCCCGGCAGCACGCCAATGCGGCAATCCGCCTCGCACCAGGCCGGCACCATGCCGATCCAGTCTCCCCCGCAGATCTTGCCCATCGAGAAAGTGACCGGCTGCGCCATCGCGCCGAACCACGGATCCTCCGCCGCCAGCCGGTTCGCCGCGGCGGCCAGATCCTGCAGCGCGCACGCATGGTCATACATCTGCAGGATGGCGCTGGCGCCGGGGCCGCGTTCCAGAATATGCGCCGGCTCGCCCAGCAGGCGCAGGCGAAACCACACAGAGCCCAGCTGCGCGCGCAGCAGCCGGTTGCCCACCGCCTCGGGGATCAGGCAGGCCTCGGCCACATGGCCGCGCAGCAGCGTGCCCAGCGCGCCATTGCCGGTGCATTCCTCTTCCGACACCGTCTCGACGAAGATATCCGCCGTCGGCTCCAGCCCGATCGCCGCCAGTGCCTCCAGCGCGAACACCATCGCCGCCACGCCCACCTTCATGTCGGCAGTGCCGCGGCCATGAATGCGGCCATCGGCGATCTGCGGATCGAAGGGATCGTGGCGCCACAGCTCGCGCGGGCCCGGGGGCACCACATCGATATGGCCCTGGAGGATCAGGCTGCGCCCTTCTGTCACGCGCGCGGGCACCTTTGCCACCACCTGCAGCGCCTCTGCCAGATCCACCTCCACCGCCGGCGAGGCACCGGCCGCCCCTGCCAGCGCCACATCAGCCAGGCTGAACAGATCCACCTGCCAGCCCCGCCCGGCAAACTGGCCGGCCAGCCAGCGCTGGCAATCGCCCTCCTGCCCGCGCGTGCTGGCAAAGCGCACCAGATCGGCCAGCCAGGCGGTCTGGCGCGGCAGGGCGGCGGCGGTGGCCTCCTCCAGCCGCGCCTTCAGCCCCGCCAGATCGTTCACCCCCGCCATCAGCCGGCGTAGCCGTAGATCGCCCGGGCCTCTTCGGCGGTCAGATAGCCATCGCGGATATCGCGGCGCACCGCTTCGGGATCACGCGCGTGTGGGTCGCCGCAGCCGCCGCCAACGCCTGTCACCACATGCACCACATCGCCCTTGCCCAGGGGAATGTTGGTGCCAAAGGCGTGGCGTTCGGGCGCCTTGCCGGCGCGCAGCACCTCGACATAATTGGGCGAGCCATCCGCGCCGCCATTGATGCCCCAGGGCGGAATGCGCGAGCGGGTGTAGCCGACGCTGAGGAAGTTCTCGTCGGCCCGCACGCGATAGCGCAGCGAGAGCCCCTTGCCCCCGCGCCACTGGCCAGCGCCCGCCTGGGTGATGTTGAGCGCCATCTCCTCCACCCCCAGCCCATAGCGGGCCTCGGCCACTTCGGCCGGGCAGTTGAAGGTTTCGCCATGAAAGCCGGAGAAGATGGCGTTGTTGCCATCGCGCCCGTCCTCCGCGCCCCAGCCGCCCAGCTGCGGCTCCACCACCGTATAATGCTCGCCCGTCTCGGCATGTTTGCCGCCGATGTTGGTGCCGCAGATCGAGGAGAAATTGCCCGCCGGCACCAGATGCGGAAACTGCGCGGCAAGGCAGCGCAGGATCAGGTCGAACAGGCGGATCTCCACCTCGGCATAATAGCCCAGCGCGCCCGGTTCCTGCACATGATAGACAGAGCCTGGCCGGGTGAGCACCTGCAGCGGGCGGAAGAAGCCGGCATTGCCCGGCGCCTCGGTATCGGTCACCGCCTTGAAGGCCAGCTGGGCGGCGATCTCGGTGCCCTCGCGGCTGGAATTGCTGGAGCCGGCCTGATCGGGATTGTCGCGCACATCGATGATGAAGGCCTCATCGGTGATCTCGATGGCGATCTTGTGGATGGCGCCGTTGTCCTGCTCCTCGGCGAAGGTGAAGCGGCCCTTGGGGATGCGCGCCAGCGCCGCGCGCGCGCGCCGCTCGCCCAGCTCCATGAACGAGGCCATCGCCGCCATGAAAGTGTCCACGCCATATTTCGTGGCCATTTCCAGCAGCCGCCGCTCGCCGATGCGGACGCCGGCAATGCCCGCCCACAGATCCCCGCGCAGGAAGGCGGGCAGGCGGGTGTTGGTCTCCAGAATGTCGAACACCGCCTGGTTGGGCACACCGCCGGCGATCAGCTTCACCGCCGGCACGCGCAGGCCCTCCTGGAAGATCTCGGTCGCCTCGGTGGACATCGAGCCGGGCACCGAGCCGCCCACATCATTGTAATGGGCGATATTGGCCGACCAGGCGATCAACCGCCCCTCGGCGAACACCGGCATGGCGATGATCATGTCGTTGAGATGGGTGACGCCGCCGCAATAGGGATCGTTGGAGGCAAACACATCGCCGGGCCGCAGCGTTTCGGCCGGATGCTTCTCGACGATGCGCAGCACCGCCTTGTCGAGCACGCCGACGAAAGCGGGAATGCCGGCGCCCGAAGCGGCGATCTGGCCCTGCGCGTCGCAGATGCCGGTGCCAAGGTCCAGCACCTCGTAGATCACCGCGCTCATCGAGGTCTTGCGCTGCACGGCGAACATCTCGTCGGCGGCGGCCTGCAGGCCGTTCTGGATGATGTCGAAGGTAAAGGCGTCGTGGGGGGAAGTGGCCATGATCAGCCTCCGAAGGCGATGTGGGTGTTGCCGAAAGCATCGATGCTGACCCGGTTGCCGGGGTGCACGACGATGGTGGTGCCCGGGTCCTCGATCACCGCCGGGCCGCTGAAGGCCATGCCCGGCTCCAGCCTTTCGGCATCGTAGATCGTCGCCAGGTGGATGCCATCGGTGGCATAATCCACTTCGCGCTGGCCCTTGATCGCCGCTTCCAGGCTCGCGCCGGTGGTCGGCAGGCGGCTCATCTCCAGCTTGCCCACCGCGGCCGAGGCGATGAGATGCACGCCGACGATCTCGACCGCGGCATCGAGGCGGTAGGTGTATTCGCGTTCATAGGTCTGGTGGAAGGCATCGATCATCGCGGCCATGCCGGCGGCATCCACAACGCCGGCCGCCACCGGCACTTCCACCGCATGTTCCTGGTTGCGATAGCGCAGCTTGACCAGCGGCGCGAGGCGCAGCCTGTCCTCGCCCACCCCTTCTGCGGCAAAGCGGGCGATGGCATGGGCGCACACCTCGCCGATCAGCGCGGAAAGGGCGGCGCTGTCTGCCCCGTCGATCAGGCGGGTGATGAAATAGTCGCGGCGCAGGTCGCTCATCATCATGCCCCAGGCCGAGAACACCGGCGCGCCGCGCGGCACCACCACCTTCTTCACGCCCAGTTCCTGGCCCAGCGCGGCGGCATGCATGGCGCCCCCGCCGCCAAAGGCCACCAGCGTGAAATCGCGCGGATCATAGCCCCGGTTGAGCGACACCAGCTTGAGCGCATTGACCATATTGGCATTGGCAATGCGCAGGATGCCGCGCGCCACCTCGGCCTCGCTCATGCCCAGCTCGGCCGCCAGCGCCCCCAGCGCGCGCGCCACCGCCGGCATATCGGCCACCACCGTGCCGCCGCAGAAATAATCGGCGTTGATGCGGCCCAGCGCCAGATTGGCATCGGTGGTGGTAGCGCCCGTGCCGCCGCGGCCATAGGCGGCCGGGCCCGGCGTCGATCCGGCCGATTGCGGCCCCACATGCAGCTTGCCAAAGCCATCCACCCAGGCGATCGAGCCACCGCCATTGCCGATCTCCACCAGATCGACCACCGGCACCATGATCGGATAGCCGGCCGTCTTGTTGCTGCGCTCGATCCAGTAGTCGGTCTTGATGCGCACCTCGCCCTTCTCGATCAGCGAGCATTTGGCCGTGGTGCCGCCGATATCCAGCGCCAGCACATTGGGCTCGCCGATCAGCCGGCCCAGTTCCGCCGCCCCCCAGAAGCCCGAGGCCGGGCCCGATTCCACCATGGTGATCGGCGTGGCCTTGGCCGATTGCAGCGAATCCACCCCGCAGTTCGACTGCATGATATAAAGCGAGCCGCCATAGCCCTTCTCGTGCAGCCCCTCGTCCAGCCGGCTGAGATATTTTTCCGCCACCGGCTGCACATAGGCCGACAGCACCGCCGTGCTGGACCGCTCATATTCGCGCCACTCCCGCGTGATCTGGTGCGAGGCGACCGTGGCCACCTCGGGCCACAGCTGGGCGATGCGGGCGATCACCGCCTGCTCATGCGCCGGGTTGGCATAGGCGTGGATCAGGCAGACGGCGATCGCCTCCACCCCATCGGCGCGGAAATCGGCCAGGATGTCGGGCAGGCCGGCCAGATCCAGCGGCTGGCTCTCGGCGCCCTTGTAATCGATCCGGCCGGGCACTTCGCGGCGCAGATAACGCGGCACGAAACATTCCGGCTTCTCGTAGCGCAGGTTGAAGAAATCCGGCCGGTTGCCGCGGGCGATCTCCAGCACATCGCGAAAACCGGTGGTGGTGATGAGCGCGGTGCGCGCGCCCTTGCGCTCGGTAAGCGCATTGATCACCACGGTGGTGCCATGGGCGAAGAAATCCACCTCCTCCAGCGCCACCCCGGCCCTGGCCACCACATTGAGCACGCCATTGGCGAAATTGGGCGGCGTGGTATCGGATTTGGCCGTGCGGATCGTTTGGGCGCCGGTGTCGGGATCGGTTTCGAAATACACCAGATCGGTGAATGTGCCCCCCACGTCCGTTGCGATTCTGCTTGTCTTCCGGGCCATGAATGTCCTCGATAAAATGCGCGCGGAGGACGTTTGCGCCTCCAATCCGGAAGCATAGTATACGGTATTTTATATTACGCAACCCCGTCGCCGCTACAGCCCCGAGACCAGATGGCCGCCATCCACCGCGATGATGCTGCCGGTCATATAGGCCGCGCCATCCGAACACAGCAGGCGCAAGGGCGCATCCAGATCACCCAGCGCCCCCAGCCGCCGCATGGGAATGCGCGCGATCAGCCGCTGGCCGGCCGGGCTGGCGAAAAAGGCGGCGTTGAGGGGCGTGGCGATATAGCCCGGGCACAGGGCGTTCACCCGGATGCCATGGCGCGCCCATTCCAGCGCCAGCGCCTTGGTCAGCTGCACCACGCCGGCTTTGGCGGCGGCATAGGCGGCCACCCCGCCCGCCACCCTGAGGCCCAGCACCGAGCCGATGTTGACAATCGCCCCGCCGCGCCCTGCCATCGCCCGGGCGGCGGCCTGCGCGCACAGGAACACCCCCTTGAGATTGGTGTCGAGCACGGCGGAAAAAGCATCGGCCGCCATTTCCAGCGCGGGGCCTTCAGCCGCGATACCGGCATTATTGACCAGCACATCCAGCGGGCCCGACAGGCCGGCAAAAGCCGCCGCCACCGAGGCCGGATCCGCCACATCCAGCGCCGCCACCTCGGCCGCGCCGCCTGCCGCACGGATCCCGGCGGCAAGCCTGGCCAGCGCTTCTACCCGCCGGGCGGCCAGCACCACCTGATGCCCGTCTGCCGCCAGCAGCTGGGCGAAATGGGCGCCCAGCCCGCTCGACGCGCCGGTGATCATGATGCGCTTGCCACTCATCCCACGCTCTCCCCAGCCCCGGCAAAACCCCGGCATAGGCCCACTGCGGCGCCCCTGTCAGCCTGCCGCTATGGCGAGGGCGCCGGTCAGACGCGGATGATCAGGCACGACCAGGCCGGCAGCCCTGCCCGCCCGGCGCCACCTGCGGCATGGAGGATCTCGCCCTCGGGCAAAGGCGGGGCCAGCGGGGGGCCGCCCAGGTTGAAGGCACAGCACAGCACCTCGCCGGCCAGCGCCCGCTCGAACACCAGCAGCGCGCCTTCTGCCCGCAGCAGCCGCAAGCCCCCCTGCGCCAGCGCCGGAAAGCTTTTGCGCAAGGCGAGCAGCGCACGGGTGTGATGCAGCAGCGATCCGGCATCGGCCTCTTGGCCCGCCACCGCGCGGGCCACATTGGCGGGCGACAGCGGCAGCCACGGCGCGCCGGTGGTGAAGCCCGCCTGCGGCAGGGCGGCATCCCAGGGCATGGGCGTGCGCACGCCGTCGCGCGTCAGCGTCAGCGGCCAGTTGGCGATCGCCTCGGGGTCTTTCAGCAGGGCGAAGGGGATCTCGTCCTGCGTCAGCCCCAGCTCCTCGCCCTGGAACAGGATGACATTGCCGCGCAGCGCCAGCAGCAGCGCCATCTTCACCCGGAGGAAGGCGGCCACGGCCCCCTCATCGGCATCGCCCGCCAGCCAGCGCCAGCTGGCCCGACTGGAATCATGGTTCTCGAAAGCCCAGCTCGGCCAGCCCTCGGCCGGGCCATGCCCGCCCCTTGCAGCGCCAGGCCAGGACGTCAGCGCCTCTGCCACCACCGCTGCATCCAGTTGCCGGGCATAGAGGAAATTGAAGCCATAGGCGCTGTTCAGCCGGTGATCGCCGGCGGTATAGGCCTTCATCTCCTCCTCGGCGCGATCGCCGCCCACTTCGGCCATGGTGAAGATCGCCCGGTAGCCATCGCACAGCGCGCGGATCTTCTCGACAAAGCCGACCACGCCGGGATGCGACATCGAGCGGCTGTGCTCCTGAAAGTCATACGAGCGGGTGCGCAGCCGGCCGTCGTCAACCGCCACCGGATTGTCGCGCAGGTCCGGGTCGAACATGGAATGGTTGAGCGCATCGAGCCGCAAGCCATCCACCCCCCGCTCCAGCCAGAAGCGCAGGGCATCCAGCAGGGCCTCCTGCACTGCCGGATTGTGCAGGTTCAGCTGGGGCTGCTCCTTCAGGAACTGGTGCATGTAATATTGGCGGCGGCGCGCGTCCCATGTCCAGGCGGGGCCGCCGAACACCGATTGCCAGTTGTTGGGCGGCGTGCCATCGGCCCGGGGGTTGGCCCAGACATACCAGTCCGCCTGCGCGCCTGTGGCATCGTGGCGGCTGGCGGTGAACCAGGGGTGCTGGTCCGAGGTGTGGGCGAAGACCATGTCGATCATCACCTTCAGCCCCAGCTCATGGGCGCGGGCCACCAGCGCGTCGAAATCCGCCAGCGTGCCGAAGATCGGATCGACATCGCAATAATCGGCCACGTCATAGCCGAAATCGGCCATCGGGCTGCGGAAGAAGGGGCTGATCCACACCGCATCCACCCCCAGCCGGGCGGCATGGTCGAGCCGGGCGGCAATGCCGGCCAGATCGCCGATGCCATCGCCGTTGCTGTCGACAAAGCTGCGCGGATAGATCTGGTAGATCACCGCGCCGCGCCACCATTCCTCTCCCGCGCCGGCGCCAGCCTCGAACAGGGGGGCCTCGGACAAGGGGGCAATCGGCTTTCCTGTCATTGTGTCAACAGCTCCGGGGCAGGCGGGGCCCCTGTTATCACCGCCAGAGGCCGGGCCGTCAAAGCAAAGTGGATCGGCTTTGTGCCGGCGGCGCAGGCGGCGGGCAGGCGCACACGCATGCTACGGAAAAAATTGAAAATGCGTCGCAAAAAGCCGAGCAAATGATACACAAAGTTTACCATTTTGCTCTCCTATATGCGCCACAGGGGCAGCAGGGTGGCAACAAAGGTGGTAACCAAGGCGGCAGCCAGGATCAGACGCTTTTCGGCCGCCTGCATCATTGCCTGCGTGGGGCTGATGGTGGTCATCTCGATCGTGGTGGCAGCGGCCCTGGCCCATCGCCAGGCGATAGAGGCGCGCCAGGCCTATGCGCAGCAGCTGGCCCGCCAGGCGCTGGCCAGTTCCGAAAGAACCGCCGACGAGCTGGCCCAGGCCAGGCCGCTGATCGCTGCCACCAGCGCCCGCACCGGCGCCCGCAAGGCCTGCTCCGATGCCGATATCGAGACCATGCGCGGCATCGATCTGGCCTCGCCGCTGCTGCAGGCGGTGGGGCGGATAGAGGGCAACACGATCCTGTGCTCCTCCATCGCCGGGCAGCGCCGCATCGATCTGGGCCCGCCCGATCTGGTATCGCGCGCAGGGGCCCGGGTGTGGCTCAATGTGCGGCCCATGGGCGGCCAGCGCAGCTATCTGGCGATTGGCAGCGGGGCGCTGGTGGGCATCATCCACAAGGATCTGGCGCTCAGCATGGTGGAGCTGATGCCGGGGGCGGCGGTCAGCAGTTTCAACTGGTCGCACAAGGTGATGCTGGCCGCGCGCGGGCCCTTTGCCCCGGCCTGGCTGCGCGCGGATCTGGCCGGCGGCAGCAGCTGGCGCGTGCATGGCTTCGTGCTGGCGGTGGCCCGTTCGCAGCGCTATGATCTGGGCGTGGTGGCAGCAGCCCCGCTAAATGCCGTGCCTCGCCTGCCGCTGCACACCGCCGCCCTGCTGCTGCCGATCGACATATTGGCCGGCCTGCTGCTGACCATGGCCATCACCCGCATCGCCGAGGCCAAGGCATCGCTGCCCGCCATGATTGCCGGCGCCATGAAGCGCGGCGAATTCTTCATCACCTATCAGCCGATCGTGGCGCTGGAGAGCGGCCGCACGGTGGGCGCCGAGGCGCTGATCCGCTGGCGCCGCCCCAATGGCGAGGTGATCGCGCCGGATCTGTTCATTCCCGTGGCCGAGCAGGCCGGCAGCATCCGCCATCTCACCGCCCATGTGCTGGATCTGGTGGCGCGCGATATCGGCGCGCATATCCCCACGGCCGAACTGTCGCACCTGTCGGTCAATTTCTCGGCCGACGACATGCAATCGCCCGACATGGTGGAAAATATCCTCGCCTTCTCGCGCCAGGCGGGCATCGCCATGGCCAATATCGTGATCGAGGCAACCGAGCGCAGCCTGATCGACATCGAGCTGTCGAGCCAGGCCATCCGCCGGCTGCGCGCCATGGGCGTGCGCATCGCCATCGACGATTTCGGCACCGGCTATTCCAGCCTTGGCTATCTGGCCCAGCTGGAAATCGACATGCTGAAGATCGACCGCCTGTTCGTGCAGGCGCTGGGCACCGGCTCTGCGGCCAGCCAGGTGGCCGAGCGGGTGATCGAGATGGCCCGCGACCTCAAGCTGGAAATCATTGCCGAGGGCGTGGAAACGCGCGGCCAGATCGAGCGGCTGAAGACGCTGCAGGTGGATCTGGCGCAGGGCTATTATTTCGCCTTTCCGATGCCCATCGGCGAGCTGCAGAAGCGCCTGCGCACAGAGGCCGGCCTGGCGCCCGTGGAGATGGCGCCCGTGGAGATGGCGCCAGACACCGCTCCCCGGCTACACGCCGGCGCCCGCTGAAGCGCTGCCCGGCTGTAGGAACACCAGCCGGAAATCGCCGCGTTCCACTTCGGCCAGCGTGTGCTGGGTGAAGGCCAGCGGCCCATCCACCGGGTGGCAGAAGCTGCGCTCGCCGCCCTCGCGGGCGATCACGCTCTGGCGCTCCCAGCCGGCGCGGAACGCCTCGCTGTGCAGGCGCAGCCAGGCCACCACGCCGCGCACCTGCGGATCGCCCGGGGCCCGGCCATAATCGCGGCGAAACTCGGCCAGCACCCGGGCGCTGCGGCCGGGCCAATCGGGCAGCAGCGCGCGGGCGGCCGGATGGGTGAAGATATAGCGCAGCAGGTTGGGCGCCTCCTCCCCCTCGAACAGGCCCACGAACAGCCGCCGCGCCGCCGCATTGGCCGCGCACACCGTCCACGCCCGATCAAGCCCATAGGCCGGCCAGGCCAGCGCCGCCACCGCCGCGGCAATCGCCGGGGGCGCGGCATGGCGGGCGGCGGCAAAGGGATCGGCCGGATCGCCCCTGCCGGCCAGGGTGAACAGATAGGCCCGCTCGGCCGCTGTCAGGCACAGGCCATCGGCCAGCCGCGCCAGCGTCTCGGCCGAGGCGCGCACCGCCCGGCCCTGCTCTATCCACGCCACCCAGGTGCTGCCGATGCCGGCCCGCGCGGCCAGCTCCTCGCGCCGCAGGCCGGGCGTGCGGCGGCGCCCTGCGGGCTGATCGGGGGCGATGCTTTCCCTGCGGGCCCGCACGAAGGCGCCCAGCAGGCGGCGTTGTTCCTCATCTGGCATGGGGGTTCTTATAACAGGATAACTTTGTCCATTGTAACAGGCTTTATCCAGCGCCACACCGCCCTTGCCCGAAAAAAGCGCCGGCACCCCGGCAAGGAGACAGCCATGACCCGCACCCATGAAACCCTGGTCGATCAGCAATTCGGCGCGCGTGCCGCCGCCTATGTCGCCAGCGCCGTGCATGCCAGCGGCGCCGATCTGGCGCGCATGGCCGCCATCGCGGCCGCCCATGCCCCGGCCCATGCGCTGGATCTGGGCTGCGGGGGCGGCCATGTCAGCTATGCCATCGCCCCTTATGCGCGGGCGGTGGCCGCCTGCGATCTGGCGCCGCAGATGCTGGCGGCCGTGGCGGCCGAAGCGCAGGCGCGCGGCGCCCACCATATCGCCACCCATGCCGCCGCGGCCGAGGCGCTGCCCTTTGCCGATGGCGCATTCGACTTCCTCGCCTGCCGTTTTTCCGCCCACCACTGGGCCGATGTGCGCCAGGGCCTGGCCGAGGCGCGGCGCGTGCTGCGGCCGGGCGCGCCGGCGGTCTTCGTCGATGTGATCGCGCCCGAAGCACCGGCCGCCGACACCCATCTGCAAGCGGTGGAACTGCTGCGCGATCCTTCCCATGTGCGCGATTATCGCCGCAGCGAATGGCGGGCGATGGTGGCCGAGGCCGGCTTTGCCATAACCGCCGAGACGCCCGCGCGCCTGCGCATGGATTTTGCCAGCTGGACCGCGCGGATGGCAACGCCTGCCCCCCACATCGCCGCCATCCGCAGCCTGCAGGGCGCGGCCAGCCACGATGTCGCCGGCCATTTCGCCATCGAGGCAGATGGCTCGTTCACCATCGACACATTGCTGATCGAGCTGCGCTAAGGAGGCGGCCCCAACATCCGACAAAGATCAGGTCACAAACCGGCGGCGCCCTTTATCCTGCCGCCCCGCAAGCGGCGCCGGCATCCCCCGGCCCGCCGCGGGAGAGAGCATATGCCACGTTTTACCGACAAGACCGTCATCATCACCGGCGCCGCCTCGGGGCTGGGGCTGGCCGCGGCGCACAGGCTGGCGGCAGAAGGCGCCCGCCTGCTGCTGGTGGACAGGAACGCGGCCGCGCTGGAAGCGGCCATCGCCACCCTGCCGGCCGGCAGCGAGGCGGCGGCGCATATCGCCGATGTGGCCCGCCAGGAAGAGGTGGAAGCCTATGTCGCCCGCGCCATGGAGCTGTGGGGCCGGATCGACGGTTTCTTCAACAATGCCGGCATCGAGGGCCGCCAGAACCTCACCGAGAATTTCGGCGCCGAGGAATTCCACCGGGTCGTCTCGATCAACCTCGATGGCGTGTTCTTCGGCATGATGGCGGTGCTGAAGGTGATGCGCGCGCAAGGGCATGGCGCCATCGTCAACACCGCCTCTGTCGGCGGCATCCGCGGCGTTGGCAATCAGAGCGGCTATGCCGCCAGCAAGCATGGCGTGGTGGGCCTGACGCGCAACAGCGCGGTGGAATATGGCCAGTTCGGCGTGCAGATCAACGCCATCGCCCCCGGCGCCATCATGACCGCGATGGTGGAAGGATCGCTGCGCCAGATCGGCGGCGACGATTGGGAGGAAGTGGGCCGCCAGTTCGTCTCGGCCAACCCGATGAAGCGCTTTGGCCGGGTGGAGGAAGTGGCCGCGCTGGTCGCCTTCCTGCTGTCGGGCGAGGCCCTGTTCATCAATGGCGAGGTGATCGCCATCGATGGCGGGCAATCGGGCAAATATTGATCCCGAACCGGGCGGCTGCGCGAGGGAGGCTCCCCCCGCGCAGCCCCGCCTTCAGGCCAGATTGTTGCGATAAAGCGTGGTGCCCGCCTTCCACGAGACGCCCACCTCGTGCCAGTAGCCGGCGATCTTCTCGACGGGCGCAAGGTCCAGCAGCTCTTCCACCGGCGAGGGGAAATAGGCCAGATCGAAATCGCCGGTGAAGCAGCGGCCGAAATCGACATCATAGCCCGCCATCGTCACCACCTCGTCGAGGCTCTGGGTGCCGTCGGTCTCGATGGTGGGCATCCAGCGGTTGTGGGCCATGGGGTGGCCGTTGACGAAGCCGGGCTTTTCAGCCGCGCCGGTGATGGTGAAGCGCCCCTCGGCCAGGCGCCGGTCGAACGCGGCCAGCGTCACGCCGAAAGTGCCGCCCGGCTGCAGCCGCGGCCCCGCCTTGCCGACATAGACCGGCCGGCTCATCTGGATGCTGCCCAGCTTCTTGGGATAGCCCTGATGCTGGCCGCGCAGCATGGCAAATTCCTTGTCCACCCAGATGTAGACGCAGCGCGAATAGGTCTTGCCCTGGAACTGGCAGCGCACCACGATGAACATCTCTTTGTATTGCACGCGGATGGGATCGAGGATCTGGGCCGGGTCATCGCTGGTCGATTGCCAGTCGGCCCAGATGGCGGCCACCGCGCCCGGGTCTTCCTCGGCCAGGGTGAAGCCTGCGGGCAGCAGGGCCGCCACCTTGGCCGGATCGGTGCGATATTCCAGCGTGATCAGCTCGCCGGAATAGTGCCAGGGCACCGGCGGCACGATGCTGGCCTGGCCGCTGGGCGTGCGCGGATAGAACAATCCCTTCAGTTCGCTCATACTGTCCTCGAAACTGGCCTCGAAATAGGCTGCTTGGCGCCCATCATGGCGCAGGCGGCAAGGCGCATCTTGGCCGCAACGGCCAAAGCCAGCGCGCACGCGCAGCGCTACACCCCAAGGCCAGCATTGCCCTTTGAGGAACCGCCCCATGACCACCGAATACCGCCGCATCCTGCTCGATGGCTATCCCATCCTCACCACCCGCGAAGGCGACCGGCTGGTGACGAAGGACGGGCGCAGCATCGCCATCGACGAGGCGATCCACCTGCCGCCGGTGAACCCGCAGAAGGTGATCTGCGTGCACCTCAACTATCACAGCCGCGTCAACGAATTCATGACCAGGCTGCCTGCCGCCCCCACCTATTTCCACAAGCCGATCAGCGCGCTCAACAGCCACAAGGGCCATGTGGTGCGGCCCGAGCGCTGCCAGTTCCTCAACTATGAGGGCGAGATCGCCATCGTCATCGGCAAGACCTGCCGCAATGTGAGCCCCGAAGAAGCGGGCGATTATATCCTCGGCTATGCCGTGGCCAATGATTATGGCCTGCATGATTTCCGCGATACCGACAGCGGCTCGATGCTGCGGGTGAAGGGCTCCGACACGCTGTGCCCGATCGGGCCGGGCCTTGTCACCGGCTGGGATTTCCGCAACAAGGCGATCCGCACCTATGTCAATGGCGAGCTGAAGCAGGACGGCAATACCGCCGACATGGAATGGGACATGCACTATCTGGTGGCCGACATTGCCCGCACCATCACGCTGGAGCCGGGCGATGTGCTGCTGTCGGGCACGCCGGCCGGCAGCCGGCCAGTGCAGCCGGGCGATCTGGTGGAAGTGGAAGTGGAAGGGCTGGGCCGCCTTGCCAACACCATCGTCCACGGCCCCACCCCCATCCGCGACGATTGCGGCGCCCAGCCGACCGAGAGCGAGGAAGTGATCTCCACCGCGATGGGCGGCGACTGGGAATTTCGCGGCCAGCGCGCAGCGCGCGGGCAGGGCGCGGCCTTCTATGAATCCACTGTCGAGGAAAAGTGACGAACCATGGGTTTTGACATGACGACGGGCGCGGCGCGCTTCTACATCGGCGGGCGCTGGGTGGCGCCGGCCAGCGGCGCAAGCGCGCCCATCGTCAACCCGGCCACAGGGGCCGAGATCGGCCGCGTGGCGCTGGGCGGCAGGGCCGATGCCGAAGCCGCCATCGCCGCGGCCAGGGCCGCCTTCCCCGGCTGGAGCGCCACCAGCCGGGAAGAGCGCCTGGCTTTCCTCGAAAAGATCCACGCCGGCCTCATCGCCCGCAGCGATGAGATCGGCGCTGCCATCAGCGCCGAGATGGGCGCCCCCGGCTGGCTGGGCCGCGGGCCCCAGGCCGGCTCTGGCCCGCAGCATTTTGCCGAAGTGATCCGCGTGCTGCGCGATTATCCCTTCGAGCAGCCGCTGGGTGGCACGCTGATCCGCCGCGAGCCGATCGGCGTGTGCACCCTTATCACCCCGTGGAACTGGCCGATGAACCAGATCGCCACCAAGGTGGCCCCGGCGCTGGCGGCCGGCTGCACCATGGTGCTGAAGCCCAGCGAGCTGGCGCCGCTGGATGCCGCGATCCTGGCCGAGATCATCGATGCAGCGGGCCTGCCGGCGGGCGTGTTCAACCTGGTGCACGGCACCGGCGCGGATTTGGGCGAGGTGCTTACCGCCCATGGTGATGTCGATATGGTCAGCTTCACCGGCTCCACCCGGGCGGGCATTGCCATCGGCCAGCAGGCGGCCCCCACGATCAAGCGGGTGGCGCTGGAGCTCGGCGGCAAATCGGCCAACATCATCCTTGCCGGCGCGCCGCTGGACCAGGCCATTCCCGCCGCCGTGCGCGGCTGCATGCTGAACAGCGGGCAAAGCTGCAACGCGCCCACCCGCCTGCTGGTGCCCCGCGCCGATCTTGATGCGGCCGTGGCGCTGGCCAGAACCGCGGCCGAAGCGCTGACCATCGGCGCGCCCGGGGCCGAGGCGAACCTGGGCCCTGTGGCCAATGCTGCGCAGCATGAGCGGGTGCGCGCCCATATCACCCGCGCCATCGCCGAGGGGCAGACGCTGGTGACCGGCGGCCCCGAGGCGCCCGCGGGGCTGGAACAGGGCTATTTCATCGCGCCGACGATCTTCATCGCCACGCCCGATGCCGCCATCGCCCGCGAGGAAGTGTTCGGCCCGGTGCTGGCCATCCTGGCCTACGACACGCTGGAAGAAGCCATCGCCATCGCCAACGACAGCCCCTATGGCCTGTCGGGCTATGTGTGGGGCGCAACGCCGGCAGAAGCGCGCGATGTGGCGCGCGCCCTGCGCACCGGCATGGTGCATGTGAACGGCGCCGGGCTCGACACGGCGGCCCCCTTCGGCGGCTACAAGATGAGCGGCAACGGGCGCGAATGGGGCGTCTACGGGCTGGAGGAATTCCTCGAGGTCAAGGCGATCTACGGCGGCGCCTGAGCGCCCTTGCGAGGGGCTGCCGGCAAGCTAGACTGGCGCCATGGCAGCCCCCACCATCTCGGCCCAGTTCCTGCGCCACGCGGCCAATTGCGTGGAGCTGGCCGGCCATGCCCCCGATCCGCTGCTGGCCCGGCTGGGGCTCGACCGGCGCCAGCTGGAAGAGGCCGAGCACGACATCCCCCTCAGCGCCTTCCTCGCCTTTTTCGAACAGGCCGCGCAAGCCGTGGGCAACCCCCATTTCGGCCTCTATGCCGGGCGCATGGTGGGGGCAGACAGCCTGGGCATATTGAGCTTCCTGTTCCTTTCCGCGCCCACCCTGCGCGAGGCCTTCGCCAGCTTCACCCGCTATCTGGAAACCATGCAGCAGGCCTCGCGCAATGATTTCGTGGAAGGGCGGCGCTGGGGCCGCTTCCAGTATGGCATCATCGACGACACGCTGGCCGAACGCCGCCAGGATGCCGAATATTCCATCGGCGCCACCTACACGCTGGCCCGCCAATATACCGGCGGCGCGCTGAGCCTGGAGGAAGTGCGCTTCGAACACCCGCTGGTGGGCGATTATCGCCGCTACGAAGCCTATTTCGGCTGCGAGGTGCATTTCGGGCAGGACAGGAATTCCTTCTCCTTTGCCCGCTCCTTCCTCGATTTTCCCGGCAAGCAGCTGAGCGCCACGCTGTTCCCGGTGCTGGTGGAACACCTCAGCCGCCGCCGCGCCGCCGAGGCCACCCCCGACAGCCGCGCCGCCCAGGTGCGCGCGCTGATCGCCGCCGCCCCGCTCGACCGCCCCCCCGATGCCCCCGCCCTTGCCCGCGCGCTGGGCATTTCGGTGGCAACGCTGGGCCGCCAGCTGCGCGCGGAAGACTGCTCTGTGCGCGATCTGGTGGCCGCCCGGCGCATGCAGGCCGCCCGCCGCCTGCTGCGCGATGGCCAGCGCAGCATCGCCGATGTGGCGATCGCCACCGGCTATGCCGAAAGCGCCAGCTTCATCCGCGCCTTCCGCCGCCATTTCGGCGCAGCGCCAGGCCATGTGCGGCGCCAGGGATAGGCTGGCCCCCACGCCAGCCCTGCGCGCAAAAAAACGGGCGGAAAGCCGCAGCTTTTCCGCCCGCATCAGGTTCAGGGTTCGGTCAAAGGGATTAATATTTCGCGGTAATGCTCACGCCCCAGGTGCGCGGGCGGGCATAGGTCTGGTTCGAGGCGCCCAGCAGGCTGGAAAGATCGAGGTTGTAGACCCGGTACCACTTGTCGGTGACATTGTTGACGAAGCCGGCCAGCTCATATTTGCCATCGGCCAGCGCATAGCTCACCCGCACATTGCCCACCGTGTGGCCGGGCTCGAAATCGACAGGGGCGTTGTTCGTCTCGAAATATTCGCCCGAATCATACTTCCAGTCGGTGGAGATGGCCAGCTTGCCCGGCCCTGCGGCAAATTCATACCGCGCCTGCCCGCCGATCGAGGTCTTGGGGGCCTGCGGCATCACCCGGTCGGCCACGGTGCCATCGGGCAGGGTGATGTTCTTCACCTTGGTCGACAGCAGCGTGAGGAAGGTGCCCAGATAAAGCCCGCGCACCGGCCGCGTGTTGAACTCGAATTCGGCGCCATGCTCATAGGCCTGGTGGTTCGAGATATACTGGTTCACGCCGACATTCTGGAAGGCCTGATAGCCCTGGTAGTTATAGAAGAACACCGAGCCATTGAAATGGGTGGTGCGGTTCAGCATGGTCAGCTTGAAGCCGCCTTCCCAGTTGGTCAGCACTTCCTGGCCAAAGGGGATCGCCTGCACCAGCGGATAGCCAAGGCTGGAGGAAACCGCGGCGCTGTCGGTATAGGGCGTGTTCGAGGAAACGGTGCCGAAGCCGCCCGACTTGGTGCCACGGTTGACGCTGGCATAGAGCAGCGTTGCATTGTTCGGCTTGTAGTCGATCTCGGCCTTGCCCGACCAGTTGTCGAAGGTGCGGAACCGCAGGGCCGCCACCGAGGGGATCGAGGTCGCCCAGTCGAACATCAGCTCGCCATTGGCATAATCGGCAAATTCGATGTGCTTCCGATCATGCGAATAGCGCAGGCCGCCAATCACCGACACCTTGGGCGTGATCGCATATTCCAGCTGGGCGAAGGTGGCCAGCGAGAAGGTGTTCTGCGTGCCGCCATAATCGAGCAGGCCGATGCCGGGGATGGCGGTTACGGGGCTGTTGATCTGATAGTGATTGGCGGTGTGGATATCGAGCAGATAGACGCCGCCCACCCAGTTCAGCCGCTCCGTCTTGCCCGACAGGCGCAGCTCTTCCGACATCTGGTACATGTGCTGGTGGGTGTCGTAGTTGAAGGCGTTGTTCGGGCTCATGTCCGAATCCTCGCCATAATCCTTGTGCAGGTGCTGGTAGTCGCTGATCGAGGTCAGGTCGAAGGCGCCGAAATCATGACTGTAGCGCGCGCTGACATCCCAATAGGTGCGGTTGAAGCTGCCCACCCGGTCTTCCGACTGGATGAAGGGATTGCCCGATGTGTTGCTGTAGCCATTGGCATCGGTGCTGGTGAAGGTGCCAAGGCCGTGGTTGTTGGGGTCGGCATAGCTGGCGCCCCAGCTGTAGAGGCCGCCGGAACGCTCATGGTCGTTGCGCAGCGTCTGCACCTTGATGTTCAGCTTGTCACGCGGGGAAAGATCGGCGCTGATCTGGCCGCGCAGGGCATAGAACTTGGCATTGCCAAGGCTGGGCCCCATGGTGTTGCGGATATAGCCGCCGGCGTTGTTGGTAGTGAAGCTGAAGCGGGCGCGCAGCGCATCGGTGACAGCGCCGCTGACCGCGCCTTCGGTTGCCACCTGCCCGTAGGAGCCGGTGGTGAGGGTGAGATAGCCCTCGGGCCGGGCGGTGGGCTTTGCCGAGACGAACTGCACCAGGCCGCCTGTGGCATTGCGGCCAAACAGCGTGCCCTGGGGCCCGCGCAGCACTTCCACGCGCTCCAGATCGAAATTCATGCCCGAAATGGCGCCCAGCGAGGCGACATAGACCTCGTCGTCGTAGAAGGCGATGGGGGCTTCCTGCGCATCGGTAAAGTCGTTCTGCGAGACGCCGCGGATGTTGAACACGGTGATCGTCGGCGCATACTGGTTGACTTCGAGGTTGGGCACCTGGCCGGCCAGCGCGGTCACATCCTGTCGGCCGATGGCCGCGATCGTGTCCTTGCCAAGGGCGGTGATGGCAATGCCCACCTTCTGCACATTCTGCTCGCGCTTCTGCGCCGTCACGACGATCTCGCCGGGGGCGGTAGCGGCCGGGGCAGGCGCGGCCTCGTCGGCGCGGGCCATTTGCGGCAGGGCCGCCGCCAGCGCCAGCACGGAGACGCAACGCACGGATTTCCCGATCTTCGACATGTCCGATTAACTCCCCGAAATGCTCTTTGCTCGGCCCCTCATGGCCGGTCTTGCTGGCCGCATAGTGCGGCGGGGCGGGCGCCGGCTCTTGCCATTTGCGGCCATTTGGCGCGGCGGGGCGGGCCGCCCCTTGGCCGCTGCGGCCATTTTGCGGCGCCCTTGCCCTCACCCCCGCGCCAGCAGGCCCCGGTGCCGGCGGATGGGCAGGCGCAGCAGGGCATAGCTGGCCAGGAACAGGCCCACGCACAGCAGTTCCACCGGCAGATAGCCATGGCCATCCAGCAGCAGCGCGGCCAGCATCGGCCCGCCGCCCAGCCCCGTCATCTGCATGGCGATGGCAAAGCCCATGATCCGCCCGCTCTCGTCGAAATCGCAGATCCGCCCGAGGATGAAGGGCAGCACGAAATTCCACAGCACGTTGAAACCGCAAACCGCCAGAGTGAACAGCCCCACCCCCGGGTGGCCCACCAGCAGGGCAATGCTGGCCGCCCCCACCAATATGCCAAAGGCGATGGCATGATCGCGGTTGATCCGCGCGGCCAGGAACACCGAGGTCAGCGCGCCGAAAATTGCCAGGATCTGGCTGAGGAACAGGGCATTGGCGATCTGCTGGTCGGCAAGGCCGGCGCCGGCGCCCACCAGCGCCAGGATCGCCCAGGCAATGCCCTGCGCCAGATTATAGGAAAGCACGCCCGCCAGCGCCACCACCAGCAGCGCCAGCGGCAATTGCCGCGCCTCGGGGTTGGCCATGTCGGCAGCGGAAAAGCGGTGGGGCAGCAAGGGCAGCAGCAGCAGCGCGGCCAGCGACAGGCCGGCAAAACCGGCAAACAGCACCGGCAGGCCATACGCATCGAGAAAACGCGGCAGGAACCACAGGCCAAAGGCGCCATAGGTGAGCAGCAGCGAGAGATAGAGCGCCAGATTGCGCTCTGCCCGCAAGGTGATGCCCACAAAGGTGAAGCTGATCGAGATGATCACCCCTTCGCCAAGGCCGGCCAGCACGCGCGCCGGCGCAAAGCCGGCACTGCCCGTGCTGAGCGCCGAGGCGGCATCGCCGGCGGCCGCCATCAACAGCCCTGCGGCCACCACCCAGCGCCAGCCGATGCGCCCGCCCAGCAGCGCCAGCCCCACCGTGGCCAGCGCCACGCCCAGCATCTCCAGCCCGACGAGATTGACCGCCTGCGCCTCGCTGACCGCCAGATGGCGCACGAAACCTTCCACCAGCCCGGGCTGGATGATGAACGAGAGCACCCCGATCGTGCCCAGCACGATGGCGCTGGCCACCGCCGGCCAGCCATTGACGTCTACTTCGTGGAAACCAGCCTCTTGCCGTGCGCTCATTGCCCTCATGCCCTTATTTTGGTGCCGGCATCCTCTCATGGGGCCTGCGCTGCCAGCTTGGCCGCAGCGGACAATTGATCCTGCCGCTTGACCGGGGTCAATCGGCAAGGGGCGGGGCGCGGTTTGGTGATCGAAACTGTCAATCCATGCGGTGTTCGGTCAATATGATTCGGCCCCTCTCGGTTACTCATAAGCAAGGAGAGGAAAACAAGATCTCGGGGACGGAAGATGACAAATGCTGCCGTGAGAGTGGCCGCCTTGGACGGCTGGGCCGGTGTGCTCGCCAACAAGGGTATCAATGCCAGCGATGTGATGAGCCCGGCGCCAGACCAGGCCCCTTGCGCCACCGACAGCGCGATGATGCCGCTGAAGGATTTCGTGCGCTTTTCAGAAGCGGTGGTGGCCCACAGCCGCGATGCCGCCTTGCCCTGGCTGGCCGGCACCCATTACGACCTGTCGTCGCTGGGCTCGGTGGGTGATGCCATCAACACCGCCGGCAAGGTGGGCTCGGCCATCCGCCGCTTTGTCGAATATTTCAGCCTGCTGCAGGATTGCACCGATATCCACTTCGGCCTCGAAGGGCCGATGGCCTGCGTCAGCTATCGCATCCTCGATCCCGATATCTGGCCGCGCCACTATGACGCGATGTTCAGCCTGGGCATCATCGGCCAGCTGATCCGCCGCGGCCGCCATGGCGGCTGGGACAAGGTGGAATTCGCCTTCGAGGCCGAGCAGGGCGAATTGCGCAGCAACATCGCCCAGGTGGTGCAGGCCCCCTGCACCTTTGGCGCCGACACCAACCAGATCCGCTTTCCCGCAGCCTTTCTCGATCTGCCGCTGCCGGTGGCGCGCCGGGCCGACGACATGCGCCCGCTGGGCCGCGCGCTGGTGGCCAAGCGCCGCGCCACGCCGGTGAGCGAGCGGCTGGCCCAGCTGGTGTTCCGCGATCTCAACGCGCTGGCGATCGACCAGGACCGCATCGCCCGCGAGATCGGCATGTCCACCCGCACCATGCGCCGCAAGCTGGCCGAGGAGGGCAGCTCCTACCAGCAGGTGCTCGACGAATGCCGGATGCGCCAGGCCCTGTTCGAGTTTCGCACCCGGCCCGATCTTTCCATCGCCCAGATCGCCCTGCGGCTGGGCTATGCCGAACACAGCAATTTCACCCGCGCCTTTCACCGCTGGAGCGGCCAGTCGCCCCAGGCCTATCGCGCCAGCCTGGCCCATCCGCAGCACTGAACGGCGCCACAGCAACGGAAGCGATACAACCCATGACCAGACTGCTCCTGCTGGAAGGCAACACCGCCGACAAGCGCGCCCTTGGCCGCCAGCTGGGTGTGCGCAGCTCCAGCGAGATCTACGCCGAGGCGATCGCCGCCCATTACCCCGCCTTCGAACTGGATGTGCTGAACGGCGCCGATGCCGATGGCGCCATCCCCCACGGCCGCAGCTGGAGCGATTATGATGGCTTTGTCATCACCGGCTCCTCGCTGCATGCCTATGACACCGATTTTGCCGTGACCAACCAGATCGAGCTGACCCGGCAGGCCGCGCGCGCGGGGCTGCCGGTGTTCGGCTCGTGCTGGGGGCTGCAGATTGCGGTGATGGCGGCCGGCGGCCTTGTCGCCCGCAATCCGGCCGGGCGCGAGGTGGGCTTTGCCCGCAAGATCTGGCGCACGCCGGCCGGCGCCAGCCACCCGATCTTTGCCGGCAAGGCGCCCGTCTTCGATGCGCCCTGCATCCATTACGACGAAGTGGTGCGCCTGCCGGAAGCGGCAACGCTGCTCGCCTCCAACGCGCATAGCCTGGTGCAGGCGGCGGTGATCCCGCTGGAGGCGAGCGAGGTGTGGGCGGTGCAATACCACCCCGAGTTCGACCTGCTCCAGCTGGTGCAGCTCTACACGCTTTATGCCGAAGACATGATCGCCCAGGGCTTCTTCGCAGACGAGGCCGAGCTGGTGGCCTATCGCGGCAAGATCGCCGCGCTGGCGGCAAATCCCGATAAAGCAGGCCTTGCCTGGCAGCTGGGCGTGGATGCCGATGTGCTGGACGATACCCAGCGCCGCGGCGAGATCCTGGCCTGGATCGAGGCGAAAGTGCTGGGCAACAGGTGATTGGAAGGCAGGGGGCGAAGGTCAACACCCTCGCCCCCTGCCGGCCTTACCAGCCGCCTTCGGGCCGGTCGAACCACACATGCACCTGGCTGGTGCCAGTGGCGTTCTCGTAATCGGAGAACAGCCGGCCCTTGGCCGTCCATTCCCGCCCGCCAAGCGCTGCTGCCATCATCAGATAATGGCCAAAGCGCGCCTCGGGGGCGTGGCGCAGATATTGGGGCATGCTGTCGATCACGGCGGCGTGGTTGCCTTCCTGGAACCAGGCGATCCGTTCCAGATCGGCCTCGCGCGCCTCGGGGGTGGAGATGTGGATGGGGTCTGAGGCCTCATGCGCGGGGATCAGCCGCAGCGGCCAGAAGCGGTGGCTCATCGAGCCCGAGGCGATCAGCACCACGCGCTTGTCGGAAGCGCGGATGGCCTCGCCAATGCCCGCGCCCACTTTCAGGAAATCTTCCGGATCGGCCGAATAGGCATGCGACACGCCAATCCATTCCTCGCCGCGATCGAGGAAAGTGGAAAGGTTCACCGTGGGATAGTGGATCGGCAGCCAGGGATCGTCGATCGGCGTGGTGCGGATGCCGTGGCGGGTGGCAGCGGCGGCCATTTCGGTGGCCAGCTGCGGGTTGCCCTTCAGATCATAGGGGATCTGCTTCATGCCGCGCGGCAACTCGTCGGAGGTGTAGAGCCCCGAGCGGCGCGCATGGGCCGAGACGACGAATTCGACGATAGTGAACCAGTGCGTGTCGAAGATGACGATGGTGTCGGGCTTCAGCGCGTCCAGCACTTCGCTGCGCAGGCGCCGCAGCCCCGGCACCAGGCTGATCTCCTTGCCCTCGTTCAGTTCATAGCGATCCTGCTCGGACATCATGATGGTCGGCGCATGCGCGACGATGCCGGCTCCGATGATCTCACCCATAACAGCGGTGTTCCTTCCACACATTGGTGGAAGCCCACATACGCGCAGGGCCCGCCATCCGGAACAGCCCGCCCCCAGCTTGGCCGCAACTGCCAAGTCGCCCGGCCGCCCTGAGGCTTAGCACCGCCCCAAGGACAAAGGAGGATATGATGCGCTTTGCATTCTCGCGCTCGAACGATGCCCATGTTGATCTTTCATCGCTCGACGCGTTCAACGAAGGCGCGCCCTTTGCCACCTTCGATCGCCTGCGCCGCGAAGACCCCATGGCCTGGAGCGATATGGCCAATGGCGACCGCGGCTTCTGGTCTGTCACCCGCCATGCCGACCTGCTGGAGCTGAACCGCCAGGCGGACCTGCTCTCTTCTGCCCGCGGCATTCGCATGGAAGACCAGAGCCAGGAGGAATACGAGGCCCGCAAAACCTTCCAGGAAACCGATGCCCCCATGCACCGCGCCTTTCGCGCGCTGGTGGCCAAGGCTTTCGCCAAGCACACGGTGGCCCAGTATGAGGAGCAGATCCGCGCGATCGTGACCGACCTGCTGGATGTGGCGCTGGAAGAGGGCACTTTCGACGCGGTCGACCGCATCGCCCGGCGCCTGCCGATGCAGATGCTGGCGCAGATCATGGGCGTGCCCACCGAGGATGGCCCCTGGCTGGTGGAGAAGGGCGATGCGCTGATCTCCAATGCCGACCCCGACTATACCGATTTCGTCGTCGACAAGGTGGATACCGAGGCCTACCGCCTGCTGCCCTTCCGCTCGCCGGCGGCGGTGGAGCTGTTCGATTATGCCAACAGCCTGCTCGCCCGCATGGACAAGGGCGAACAGATCGGCGTGCTGAACCTGGTGCTGCAGGAAACCAGCCACGGCACTTCCATGAGCCGCGATGAATTCCGCAATTTCTTCTGCCTGCTGGTGGCCGCCGGCAACGACACCACCCGCTATTCGATCTCGGCCACGATCCACGCCCTGGCCAACAACCCGCATCTGCTGGCGCAGCTGAAGGCGGGCCAGTTCCTGGGCTGGGAAGAGGCGGCCGACGAGATGATCCGCTATGCCTCGCCCACCAGCCATTTCCGCCGCACCGCCACGCGTGATTTCACCTTCCATGGCAAGGATGTGAAGGCCGGCGACAAGGTGCTGCTCTGGTTCCTCTCGGGCAATCGCGACGAGACGGCGATCGAGGATCCCTATGCCATCCGGCTGGACCGGCCGCGCAACCCCTTCCTCTCCTTCGGCCAGGGCGGCCCGCACATTTGCCTGGGCATGTGGCTGGCCAAGCTGGAAGTGGCGATCGTTCTGCAGGAGCTGGCCAAGCGCATCGAGCATATCGAGCAGGCCGCCGAGCATTCCTATCTGCGTTCCAATTTCATCCACGGCATCAAGCACCTGCCGGTGCGCGTGCGCGCGGCCTGACCCCCTTTCAGCTGAAAGCCCGCCTTCCCATGACCATCCAGCACCCCTTCGATGCCCATGCCGCCGCCTTTGCGCCGATCGAGCGCTGCCGCCTGCTGTTTGCCGACCAGCTGAACCTGGCGCGCGGCAAATATGTGCCGATGTCGGAAGTGGGCAAGGGCCACGCCCGGCTCTGCGTTGGCACCTATGCCGTCACCTACGACAAGCAGATGGTGGCAGCGCCGGGCGGCGGCGTGCTCGATGGCCTGCCCGATATCGAGCTGCGCTTCGACCCCACCGCCCTGCGCCCCGGCTGGGAGCCGGGCACGCGGGTGGCGCTGGGCGATCTGGCCTACAAGGGCGCGCCCTTTGCCCTGTGCGGGCGCAGCGCGCTGAAGCAGGCGATCGCGGCCTGGCGCGAGCGGGGGCTGGAGCCGATGGTGGGCATCGAGATGGAGGCCTATGTGTTCCAGCGCGGGGCCGATGGCAGCTGGGTGCCTTATGACACGCCGGGCGCCTTCGTCTATGGCACCGGGCCGTTCACCGATCCGGCCGGCCTTGTCGATGATATCTGGCAGGCAGCGCAGCATTGCGGCCTGCCGATCGAATCGATCAACGCCGAGTTCGATGCCCCCCAGTTCGAGCTGACCCTGCGCTATGCCGATGCGCTGAGCGCCGCCGACGACAGCTTCCTGTTCCGCCAGATGGCCCGCGAAATCCTCTACAAGCGCGGCTATCTGCTCTCCTTCCTGCCGCGCCCGATCGCCGGCAAAAGCGGCTCGGGCCTGCATTTCAACCTCTCCTTCACCGATCCGCAGGGGCGCAACGTGTTCGCGCAGGATGTGGTGAACGGGCCGGGCGAGGTAATGAGCGGCGCCATCGCCGGCCTCCTTCACCACCACGAGGCGCTGGCCGGCATCCTCGCCCCGCTCACCAATTCCTATGAGCGGCTGCAGCCGGCCAGCCTGTCGGGCTATTGGGCGAACTGGGGGATCGACCATCGCTCCACCACCGTGCGCGTCTCGGCCGAAACCGGCCAGGCCGCCCGCATCGAGCACCGCATGGCCGATGGCGCGGCCAGCCCCTATTTCGCCCTGGCCGCCATTTTGCGCGCGGCCCTTCTGGGGCTGGAGCACGGCTATGCCCTGCCGCCGGTGGAAACCCGCGACGGGCTGGAAGAAACCGGCACCAGCCGCCACACGCCCCATGATCTGGCCAGCGCCCTCGATGCGCTGGCCGCCGACACCGAGCTGACCAGCGCCATCGGCGCCGAACTGGTCGACAATTACCTGACGATCAAGCGCACCGAAGTGGCCGACCTGGCCGGCAAAAGCTTCGACGAGCAGGTCGCCTACTACCTCCACTACATCTGAGGACCGCCATGAGCTCGCCCCGCATCGACATCGAAGGCATTGCCGTCTCGCCCGATCATTTCATCGGCGGCGAGCGGGTGGCCTCGCCCACCACATTCGAAACCCGCTGCCCGTTCGACTGGGAGCGCAAGCTGGCCGACATCGCCCGCGGCGATGCCGACACCGCCGCCTTGGCCGCCGCCGCTGCCACCCAGGCCTTCCCCGCCTGGGCCGCGCTCAGCCCGGCCGAGCGCGGCGCCTATCTGCACCGCCTGGCCGATCTCATCGAGGCCAATGTGGAGAAGCTGGCGCTGATCGAATGCCTCGACATGGGCATGCTGCATGAAAGCCTGCGCCTGCGCGTTATCCTGCGGGGGGCGGCCAATTTCCGCAATTATGCCGATCTGGCCAGTGCCCATGAAGAGCGCGTGTGGTCCTCGCGCGGCACGCTGAACCGGGTGATCCGCATGCCGGCGGGGCCATCGCTGATCATCACCCCGTGGAACGCGCCCTTCATGCTCTCCACCTGGAAATGCGCGCCGGCGCTGGCGGCGGGCAATACGGTGATCCTGAAACCGGCGGACTGGTCGCCGCTGTCGGCCTCGGTGCTGGCGGATCTGATCGCCGAGGCGGGCTTCCCCGCGGGCGTGTTCAACATCGTCCAGGGCCTGGGGGCAGAGCTGGGCAATGCGCTCACCTCTGATCCGCGCATCAAGCGCATCAGCTTCACCGGCTCTGTGCCCACCGCGCGGGTGATCGGCCGGGCGGCGGCCGACAATATCGTGCCCTTCACCGCCGAGTTGGGCGGCAAATCGCCGCTCCTCGTCTTTGCCGATGCCGATATCGATGCCGCCGCCAAGAAGGCCGCCGGCCAGTATGACGACAGCGGCCAGGTGTGCATGGCCGGCACGCGGATCATCGTGGAAGACAGCGTGAAGGAGGCCTTCCTCGAACGCTTCCACCACTATGCCGACCAGCATGTGATGGGATCGAGCCTGGATCCGGCCACCACCATGTCGGCGCTGATCCATCCGGTGCATGCCGAGCGGGTGCTGGGCTTCATCGACCGCGCGCGCGCCGATGGCGACACCATCGCCCGGGGCGGGCGCCGCTGGAAGGAAGGGCAGAACTGGATCGAGCCGACGCTGATCCTGCCCAAAAGCAACCAGTCGGAATGCGTGCAGAGCGAGATCTTCGGCCCGGTCCTCACCTTCCAGACCTTTGTGGGCGAGGAAGAGGGCGTGGCGCTGGCCAATTCCACCGCCTATGGCCTCTCCTGCATCTGCTACACCGGCAGCGAGGAACGCGCGGGCCGCGTGGGGCGCCAGTTGCGGGGCGGCACGGTGTGGGTCAACACCTTCCTCGTGCGCGATCTCACCGCCCCCTTTGGCGGCATCGGCATTTCCGGCATCGGCCGCGAAGGGGGCGATTATGCCCTGGATTTCCATTCCGACCTGAAGACGCTGCAGATCCTCGAAGGCTCTGTCGCCTGATCTCGCGGGGCGGCAGGGCACGCCTGCCTGCCGCCCCGCCATGTGGTGCCCTGAGGTTACCACCCTTCCCCCCGAAGTCAGCTGATCTTTGCCTGCGGAAGCTGCCAACACTGGCATCGCGGCCTGCGCCCCGCCGCGCCTTGAGGGGCCGCCAGAACAAGGATGTCGAGCATGTCCGCCACCATCACCGCTCCTGCTGCCCTCACCCCTGCCCCCGCCCCGGCTGCTGCGCCCGCCCACGCCGGCGGTTTCCTCGCCAGCGTCGATGCCATGTATGCCCGCGCCGCCCAGCTGGTGCCGATGGAAGAGGGGCTTTCGGAAAAGATCCGCATCTGCAACGAAACCTATATCACGCGCTTTGGCGTGCGGCTGCGCGGGCGGATGTACACTTTCGAGGGCTGGCGCTGCGTGCACACCAACCACCCGGCGCCGGCCAAGGGCGGCATCCGCTATGCCCCCGATGTCGATCAGGACGAGGTGGAGGCGCTGGCCGCGCTGATGAGCTATAAATGCGCGCTGATGGGCCTGCCCTTTGGCGGCTCCAAGGGCGCGCTGAAGATCGACCCCGCCCAGTGGACCCCTTCCGAGCTGGAGCGCATCACCCGCCGCTTCGCCCAGGAGCTGATCCGCCAGAACTTCCTCTCCAGCTCGCTCAACGTGCCCGCGCCTGATGTCGGCACATCGGAACGCGAAATGGTGTGGATTGCCGACGAATACCGCCGCATGCGCCCGCATGACATCAACGCCGATGCCTGCGTGACCGGCAAGCCGCTGGCCGCCGGCGGCATCGAGGGCCGGCCCGAGGCAACCGGGCGCGGCGTGCAATATGCCATCCGCGCGCTGTTCAACACGCCGGCCGATGTGGCGCGCGCGGGGCTGCCGGCGGATCTTTGCGGGCGGCAGGTGATCGTGCAGGGGTTTGGCAATGTCGGCTATCATGCCGCGCGGTTTCTTGCCGAGGATGGCTGCCTCATCACCGGCATTGCCGAGCGCAATGGCGGCATCGTCAACCCGCAGGGGCTGGATATTGCCGCGCTGCACACCCACTGGCGCACGCATGGCACGTTCCTCGGCTTTGCCGGGGGCGATTTTGTGCCCCGCGGCGAGGATCTGCTGGAGATGGCCTGCGATATCCTCATCCCCGCCGCGCGCGAATCGGTGATCACCGGCGCCAATGCCGCGCGCATCCAGGCGCCGCTGATCGTGGAGGCGGCCAATGGCCCGGTCAGCCACGAGGCCGATGCGCGGCTGCGGGCGGCCGGCAAGGTGATCATCCCCGATCTCTTCGCCAATGCCGGCGGCGTTACGGTGAGCTATTTCGAATGGGTGAAGAACATCGCCCATCTGCCCTTCGGCCTGATGGAGCGCCGCCAGCGCCAGCGCGACACCTCGCAGCTGACCAGCGCGCTGGAGCAGTTGCTGGGCGTGGCGATGCCCGACGAGCTGGCCCAGATTGGCGCTGCGCGCGAGATCGATCTGGTGCGATCGGGGCTGGAGGAGAAGATGCGCGCCACCTATGCGCAGATGTCGCATCTGTGGAACAGCGCCGAGCAGATCGACGATCTGCGCACCGCGGCCTATGTCATCGCCCTCACCCGCATCCGCGGCCTTTACGAGGCGATCGGCATCTGAGCCAGCGGGCGGGTTGCCTGACAGCTATCATTTTATGAAGTTGTCAGCGGCCCGCCCGCCTCTACCCTGCCGCCCCGACACAGGCAGGAGCGGGCAGGCGATGAACGGGGCAACAGGCGAATCGGCACGGCTAGAGGCCAACCGGCAACTGGTGCGCGCCTATCTCGATGCCGTCAGCTTCTGGAAGCTGGATGTGATCACCGCCCTTTCCACCGAGGATGTGGTGTTTGAAGTGCCCTTCTGCCCGCCCGGTTTCGCCCGCGTCACGCAGGGGCGCACCCGCTATGTGGAAGTGCTGCGCCAGGCCAGCACGCTGATGATCGACGGGCCGGAAAACCTCCACGCGATCACCGTCGATTGCCTAGCCGGCCAGCCCGACGAGCTGGTCGCCGCCTATAAAAGCACCATGGTGATGCGCTCTGGCGCGGCCTATGCCAATGAATATCTGGCCCGTTTTTCCCTGCGCGATGGGCAGGTGGCGCGCTTTGTCGAATATTGCGATCCCATCCGCCTGTATGTGGCGATGGGCGGCCAGGTGCCGCCGCTGCAGGCGCTGGCCGATAGCTCGATGCTGCCCGATCTGCTGCGCGGCTGAAGGGCCTGCCCCCTCACGTAGCTTCCCTTATCCTGGCAACATCAATTTCGTGAAAGCCGCGCGTTAGGCTGGCGCCATCCCTCTGGCATCAAGCGGTTGGCTTTTCCCATGGCGCTCTTCGGCAATCTCAGGATCAAGACCATCTCTCTGGCGGGCACCACGGTGCTGGCGGGCGTTGCCATTGTCTGCGCGGCGTGCGTGCTGGTCGTCTCGCGGCAGATCGGCGACAATCTGGCCTATGCCGAGAACAACACCATCCCCAGCATCGTCGCGCTCAACGGCATCGGCACCGGCCTGACCGCCGTCAGGCTCGATCTGGGCCATGCCGTGGCCGCGCGCGATGGCGCCACCCGGCAAGCCGCGCTGGCCAAATATGCCGCCGACACCGCCACCGTCGACAGCCGCGTCAAGGCCTACACCCCCTTCATCTCCGACGATGCCGAAAGGCGCGTGTTCGACAATCTCACCACCCGCTGGGGGCAATATCACGATCTGGCCGAACAGCTGGCGCAAATGGCCAACCGCGATCCCGAAGCCGCCTATCGCCTGTGGGAAGGCCCGCTGGGCCAGCTGGGCCCGCAGCTGTTCACCGCGCTGGAAGCCGATGTGGCCTATAATCAGGGCATTGGCGCGAGGGCAGCGGCGGCGGGCAATGCCGCGATGGCCCGCGCCAATCTGCTGGCCTGGGTGCTGATCATCGTGGCGACAGCGGTGGGGGCGGGCATTGTCAGCCTGCTGCTGCTGCGGGTGATCGGCCCGCTGGGCCGGTTGACCGGGGCGATGAACGAGATGGCCGCCGGCCACCTCGACCGGCAGGTGCCCGGGCTGGAACAGCATGACGAGATCGGCGATATCGGCCGCGCGCTGCTGGCCATCAAGCAAAGCGTGGCCGCCCGCGCCGAAGCCGAAGCCCATGCCCGCGAGGCCGTGCAGCAGCAGGTCGTCTCGGCGCTGGGCAACGGGCTGGCGGCGCTGAAGGCGGGCCAGCTGGCGATCAGCATCGATGCGCGCTTCCCCGAGGAATATGTCCAGCTGCGCGGCGATTTCAACGCGGCGGTGGCCACCATGGCCGATCTGATGCGGCAGGTGGCGGGCAGCGCCGGCTCTGTCCACAGCGGCGCCAGCGAGATTTCCGCCGCGGCCGCCGATCTTGCCAACCGCACGCAGGGGCAGGCCGCCAATCTGGAGGAATCGGCCGCGGCCGTGCGCGAACTCACGCAATCCGTCACCAGCGCGGCCGCCACCGCTTCGGAGGCCGCCACCCTTGCCCGCACCGCCCAGGGCAATGCCGCCACCAGCGGCGAGGTGATGGCCCGCGCCGTGCAGGCGATGGACCAGATCGCCCAATCCAGCCGGCGGATGGAAGAGATCGTCGCGCTGATCGAGGGCATCGCTTTCCAGACCAACCTCTTGGCGCTGAACGCCGGCGTGGAAGCCGCCCGCGCGGGCGATGCCGGCAAGGGCTTTGCGGTGGTGGCCACCGAAGTGCGCGCGCTGGCCCAGCGCAGCTCGGATGCGGCCAAGGATATCACCGGCATCATCCGCTCCAGCGGCCATGATGTGGCCACCGGCGTGGAGATGATCAGCCAGACGCAATCGACGCTGGGGCAGATCGTCTCGGGCACCGAGGAGCTGGCGATCATGATCGACCATCTGGCCGAGGCCGCGCGCGAACAATCCGCCGCGATCATGCAGGTGGACAGCGTGGTGGGCGAGATGGACCGCGCCACCCAGCAGAATGCCGCGCTGGTGGAGGAATCCACCGCCGCCGCCCGCAGCCTGGCCAGCGAGGCCAATGTGCTGAGCGGCCTGGTCTCCCGCTTCGATCTGGGCCAGGCCGCAGGCGGCCACACCAGCCGCCGCCGCGCGGCCTGATCGGCTTAGCCGGCGCCCTCGGCCAGGGCGCGGGCCGCGGCCAGAAAATGCGGCAGGGCGGGGTTGGCATTGGCCTGGCGCCACACCAGCACCTGCTCCACCACGGGCGCTGCCACCAGCGGGCGGAACACCACCCCGCGCATCCCCAGCCGCTCCAGCGAGGCGGGCACCAGCGCCAGGCCGATCCCTTCGGCCACCAGGCTGACGATCGTCTGCTGCAGCTGGGTTTCCAGGCGGATCAGCGGCTCTGCCCCGGCGCTGGCGAAATAGGCGGCGATCGCCTGGCGCAGGCTGGGGGTGACATCGGCC
>DASRYE010000318.1:0-5019 GCA_035653915.1 Novosphingobium sp.
CCTCTCCTTCGAGGGCGCAGCGATCACCGGCCGCCTCTCCACCGCCACCGCAGCGCCGGCCACCGGCACCGCCCCCACCCGCGCCACCTATCGGGAAATCGGCCATGTGGTGAACACCGCCCAGCCGGTGCCGGGCGGCAAGGGCCTCAGCGTGGCGCTGGATGGCACCTCGCAATGGACGGTGACCGGCACTTCCTACCTCACCGAGCTGAAGCTGGCGCCGGGCGCAAAGCTGCTGGCCGCGCAAGGCAAGCTGGCGCTCAGCGTCAACGGCAGGAAGGTGGCGGTGCGCCCGGGCACCTATAGCGGCGCGATCACCGTCGCGCTCGACTGAACACGGGCGGCGCCCGGCCAGGGCCGCCGCCCACCCCACAACCGGCCGCGCGCGCGAGATGATCGCAACCGCGGCCGATCCGGTCCTGCACCTCCCCGCATGGCCGACAGACTGGCGCAGCTGCCCGGGCCCGGCAGCTGCGCCATTTTTCTCAAGCCTCCCCGGGCCCATCCGGCCCGCCGCCAGAGGCGCGGTGGCCAGCCTCGATGGTGGCGGCAAGGAAATGGTCTGTGTTGCGGCGCATCCGGTCCAGCGGGGCGGCCAGCATCAGCGCGCCGATCACCTGCCCATCCGGCGCGAACACCGGCACGGCGATCGCGGCCGTGTCGCTCAGCATCTCGCCAAAGCTGGCGCAATAGCCCTGGGCGCGGATATCGCCCAGATTGGCGCGGATATCGGCATGGCTGGTCTTGGTGGCGCTGGTCAGCGGGCGCAGCGAGGCGCGGGCGAAATAGGCATCCACCCGCGCAGGATCGGCAAAGGCCAGCAGCACACGGCCCGCCGCGCTGGCATAAAGCGGCGCCCGGATGCCCGAATGCATGGCATAACGCACCGCCTGGGTGCTGTTGATCGCCTCTGTGTAGATGGCCTGGCCGATTTCCCAGTCGGCAATGGCAAAGCCCACCGATTCATGCGTCTGCTCGGCCAGCGCCAGCACTTCGCGGCGGATGGTTTCCGGCGGCGACCAGGCCGAGAGGATCTTGCTGGCCATGCGATAGGCATTGGCCCCCAGCCGATAGCGCCCGACATCGACGAGCAGGTAATTCAGCTCGCACAGGCCGCGCAGGGTTTCCAGCAAGGTGGGCTTGGCCACGCCCAGCTCGGCGCTGATCTGCGCCAGGCCAAGGCCCTGGCGGTGGCGCGAGAGCAGCAGGAACAGCTCCAGCACCCGGCTGACCGCGCGCGGGCCGCGCGGCTTTTCCTCGCCTGTTGTCATTGGCCCGGCCTTCCCCTTCTCCTGCTCCCTGCCGCCCTTCTAGATATTCCGATTTCGGAATGCAATTCGGAAAATATTGCACCCCCATCGGCCCGATGATATCCCCATGGCAATTACAAAACCGATTCGAGGGAGAATGCAGATGGCCACCAGCGACTCCAGAACCATCAAATCTGCGCATCGCGTCCTTGAAATCCTTGAATATTTTGATCAGAACCGCACCCACGCCACAGTGATGGACATGGCCCGCAGCCTGTCCTACCCGCAATCCTCCACCTCCGAGCTGCTGCGCTGCCTCACCCGGCTGGGCTATCTGCACTACAACCGCTTCCGCCGCACCTACAGCCCCACCGCCCGCGTGGCGCTGCTGGGCAGCTGGGTGCGCCCGTCGCTGTTCCGTGGCGGGGCGCTGCTGCATGCGATCGATTCGCTGTGCGAGAAGGCCGGGCAGACGGTGGTCCTCTCCTCGGCCTGCAACTATGTGGTGCAGCATCTGCATGTGGTGCAGGGCGCAGAGGCGGGCGCGCTGCCGGTGCATGTCGGCGATGCGGTGGCGCTGCTGCATTCGGCGCAGGGCAAGCTGCTGCTCTCCAGCTATACCAACGAGCAGGTGCGCTCGGTAGTGCACCGGCTGAATGCCGAGGCGGGCGATCAGGCCCACCATGTGAAGATCGCCGATTTCCTCGACGAGCTGGAGCAGATGCGCAAGGGCGGCTGGGCCGTGGCCCATGGCGCCGACGGGCACAGCGCCATCGCCGCCATCCTGCCCCCCTTGCGCGGCATGGATCGCATGGCGATCAGCCTGGTGGCCACCACCGACCAGCTGCTGCAGCGCGAGAGCGAGCTGCTGGCCGCCGTGCTCCACACGCGTGACGAGGTTGCCAAGGGCTGCGCCGAGGCGATGCCCTGCGCGGTGCCGGCCAATGTGGTGCCGATGAAGCAGGAGATGAAGATCCTCAGCTATCGCCGCCATTATGCCTGACGGCGGGCGGGCGCTGTTCCCGCATGCAGCGCCCCGGCGCTGTTCCTGCATGCAGCGCCCTGGCGCTGTTCCCAAACGGGAATCCCGCCCCGCCAGCCACCGCACTACCCCTCGGCCTTTCACACAACCATGTCGGGAGGATAACTTGGGGCATTCCCTGCTTGCGCGGCTCGATCACTATCTGGATGCGGCGGCCACCGCCTGTGGCCACACCGATTTCGCCGAGGATTTTGCCGGCGCCAGCCTGCGCGAGGGGCTGGCCCGCTTCCTGGCCGATCTCGACGCCGAGGACCGGCTGAGCGCGCAAGGCCTGGCCGCCACCGAGGCGCAGATCGGCCTGATGCTGCGCAGCCGGCTGGAAACCGTGGCCGCCTGGAAGGCCCACCCCGCCTATCGCGCGGTGGACATCCGCCGGCCGCTCATCATCACCGGCATCGTGCGTTCGGGCACCACCGCGCTGCACCGGCTGCTGACGGTGGACCCGCAATTCCTCGGCGTGCCCCACTGGCTGGTGCGCAGCCCGCGCCCCTTGCCGCCGCGCGCCGGCTGGGCGGCCGATCCGCAGTTCCAGGCGGCCAGCGCCGTGCTCGAACGGATGATCGCCCAGGCGCCGGAAATGCTGAACGACCACATGATGACGGCCGAGGCGGTGGAGGAATCGATCTTCCTGCTGGCCCCCACCTTCTGCAACAACATGTATCCCTCGCAATGGACCGTGCCCGCCTATGATGCCTGGTATCGGGCGGCAGACGAGGTGCCCGCCTATCGCTGGCTGGCCGATTGCCTGCGGCTGATCGGGCTGGAGGCGCCCGGCCGCCCCTGGCTGATGAAGAACCCCACCGACCTGCACGCCATCGACGCGCTGTTCACCGTGTTCCCCGATGCGCGCATCATCCACACCCACCGCGATCCGGTGCAGGCAATCCCGTCGATCACCCATCTGCTGCTGTCGGTGCGGCGCATGTTCGAGGGCGCCCGGGCCGATCCGGCCCAGGTGCTGCGCCGCGAGGGCGCGTTCTGGGCACAGGCGCTGGCCCGCGCCGAAAGCGCCCGCCAGCAGCAGCCCGATCGCTTCGTCGACATCTCCTTTGCCGCCTTCGTGAAAGACCAGATGGCCGCCGTGGAGCAGATCTATGCGCAGCTGGAGCTGGAACTGGCCGGCCCCGTGGCCGATGCCATGCGCGCCTGGCTGGCCGCCCATCCGCGCCGGCCCGGCCATATCCAGCGCCACCGGGCCGAGGATTTTGGCGTGGCCACCGGCTGGCTGGAAGAGATCTTCGCCCCCTATCGCCAGCGCCACGGCTATGGCTGAGGCCAAGGCTATGGCTGAGGCCACGGATATCGCCGAGCGGGCGCTGGCGCTGGTGGCGCTGGTGCATGAAGGGGTGTTCGAGCCCACCCCCTGGCAGCGTTTCCTGCGGGCGCTGCGCGGGCAGGCGGGGGCAGGCTATGCCAATGTCATCTTCCGCCACCCCGGCGCGCCCGATGATGGCCTGACCGAATGGGTGGATGCCGACGACGACCCCCAGGCCATCCGCGACCATTATTTCGCCTCTTTCGCCGGGCGCGATCCGTTCCCCTATTTCCGCATGGAGCCGGGGCGGATCATGCGCATGCCCGAGCTGATGGGCGACCCGGATTTCCGCCGCAAACCCTATTTCACCGATTTCCTGAAGCCGCAGGGGCTGGAACACATGCTGCTGTTCCGCGCGGTGGAGCCGGGCGGGCATCAGGCCTGGGTCACGCTTACCCGCCCGCTCGACGGGCAGGATTTTGCCGAGGAAACGGCGCGATTGTGCGCGCGGATCGTGCCGCATTTCGCCATTGCCCTGCGCGCCTATGGCGAGCTGGAGGCCGCCCGCATCACCCGCGGCGTGCGCGACAGGGCCCTGCGCCCGGCGGGGCTCGCCTGTGTCACGGTCGATCTGCGGCGGATCGTGGTGCATGGCGATACCGACCGGCTGGGCACCGCCGCTGATCGGCCCGTTCACCTTGATGGCGGCCGGCGGCTGCGGCTGGCCCATGCCGAGGCCGATCGCCGCTTCGGCAGGGCGCTGGCCGATATCGACCGGGGCCACCTCACCGCCCCGCAAACCATGCCCTGCGGCAGCGATGCCGACGAGCAGATCCTGCTGGAACCCCTGCCCTGCCATTTGCGCCGCACCCATGGGGCGATCGCCAATGTCTATTTCCGCGATGCCGGCGCAGACACGCCCGACACCGCCGCCTTTCGCGGCGCCCTGCGCAGGATCTACGGGCTGAGCGCCAATGAGGCAACGCTGGCCTGCCTGCTGGCGGGCGGCGCCACCCTGGCCGATGCGGCCCGCCAGATCGGCCTCACCGAAGAATCCGCCCGCACCTACAGCAAGCGCATCTTCGCCAAGACCGGCACCAGCCGCCAGCCCGCGCTGGTCAGCCTTTTGCTGCGCAGCATTGCCACGCTGGCCTGAGCGCTTTGTTCCCGAAAGGGAACTGCGCGCCCGCCTCGCCATCGGCACAAACAGGGCAAGAGGCAGCAACAGCCCCCTCGCCATCGCCCCCGGCCATCGGCCGCGGCGGCCAGGCCCCCATCCATCAGGAAGGCTCGGGAAGATGAACGCCATTGCCGCAAGGCCAACAGAACACCTCACTCATTTGGCGCGTCTTGAGGCGGAGAGTATACATATTATACGGGAGGTTGTGGCGGAGGCAGATCGTCCTGTGATGCTGTATTCGGTGGGCAAGGATTCGGCGGTGATGCTGCATCTGGCGCGCAAGGCGTTTTAT
>DASRYE010000319.1:0-14623 GCA_035653915.1 Novosphingobium sp.
GTCGGCCGCGGCCGGCGCCACGGGCAGCCTGGCCTGCCAGGTGGGGCGCAATCTGGGCGCCAAGGTGGTGGGCATTGCCGGTGGCCCGGCCAAATGCCGCTGGCTGCGCGAGGAGCTGGGCGTTGATGTGGCGATAGATTATCGCGGGCAGGATGTGGCGGCAGAGCTGGCGAAGATCGACGGCGGCATCAACGCCTATTTTGACAATGTCGGCGGGCCGCTGCTGGATGCGGTGCTGCCCAACATGGCCCATTATGGCCGGGTGGCGGTGTGCGGCATGGTCGCCGCTTACGACAATGACGCCCCCCTGCCCGGCCCTGCCCGCTTCGACCAGGTGCTGATGCGGCGCCTGCGCATCGAGGGCTTCTTCATCCCCGATTTCCTCCATCGCGGCGCCGAATTCCTGCCCGTGCTGCGCCAGTGGGTGGAGGAAGGGCGCCTGGCCATGCCCTTCGACGAGAGCGAGGGGCTGGAAAACGTGCTGACCGCCTACGAGCGCATGCTGACCGGCAAGAGCACCGGCAAGGTGATCGTGAAAGTGGCGCCCTGATGCCACAGATAGACTATCACGCGCCGCTGAAGGTGCTGGTCGCCGTGCGCGGCCACCCGTTCGACCGCAACGCCTTCGATGGCCTGTTTGCCGGCATGTCCGGCATCAGCGCCACCATGGTGGACCAGCCCGCCGCCGCCCTGCTGATAAACCCGCAAGGCATGGCCGATTTCGACGCGCTGGTGCTCTATGACATGCCCGGGCTGGATTTTGCCGCCAGCGAAAACCCGCCCGCCTCTGTCGCGCCGCCCGAGGCCCTGCGCCAGGGGCTGCCCGCCCTGCTGCGCCAGGGCAAGGGGGTGGTGGCGCTGCATCATGCGCTGGCGGGCTGGCCGGGCTGGGCGGAATATCACGACTGGCTGGGCGGCCAGTTCCTCTATCGCGGGGGCGCTGCCGGCGGCGGCCAGTGGCCCTGCAGCGGCTACCGCCACGATGTGACGCATGAGGTGGAAGTGCTGGCAAACCATCCGGTCACCGCCGGCCTGCCGCCCCGCTTCACGCTGACCGACGAGCTTTATCTCTGCCCGGTCTGGGCCGAGGCGCAGGGGGCAACGCCGCTGCTGCGCTCGCACGCGCCCTTCACCACGGATCACTTCTGGTCGGCCGAGCTGGCAGTGGCGGGCCGCATGTTCTGCCGCGATGGCTGGCAGCACCCGCCCGGCAGCGGCCTTGTCGGCTGGGCGCGGCAGGTGGAGGCGGCGAAGCTCGTCTATCTCCAGCCCGGCGACGGGCCCGAAACCTATGCCAACCCGCATTACCGCCAGCTGGTGGAAAACGCCATCCGCTGGGTGGCCCAGCGCTGAAGCCTCGGGCGCTGAAACCTCGCGCGCTGCCCTGTCGCCAGGCAGCGCGCGAGGCGGCGGGTCAGAAGGCGGTCATGCCGCCATCCACCACCAGTTCGGTGCCGGTCACATAGCGCGCCTCGTCGCTGGCGAGGAACAGGTTCATATTGGCGATATCCAGCGGATCGCCCATGAAGCCCATCGGCACCAGCGCCAGCGTGGCATCGTAATTGGCCGCGTTATCTTCCTGCGCCACGCCCTGCATGTTGGTGAGGATCATGCCCGGGTGCACGGAATTGACGCGGATGAGATCCTTGGCGCATTCCACCGCGATGGTCTTGGAAAACAGCCGCACGCCGCCCTTGGCCGCCGCATAGGCCCCGCAGGCCGGCACGCCGATCAGCCCCGCCACCGAGGAAATGTTGATGATGGCGCCGCCACGCGGGCTGCCATCGGCGTTCTTGCGGCGCATCAGCGCCACGGCCCGCTTGGTGCCCTGAAACACGCTGTCGAGGTTGACGCTGTTCTGCAGCGTCCAGTCGGCGGTGGTCATCTCGGCAATCGGGCGCAGCACGGCGATGCCGGCATTGTTCACCAGCACATCCAGCCGGCCATGATCGGCCTCGATGGCGGCGAAAACGGCATCCCAGGCCGCCTCGCTGGTCACATCATGGGCCAGCGCGCCGGCCTTGCCGCCGGCCTCGCGGATGCTGGCCGCCACTTTCTCGGCGCCGGCGCCATCGCGGTCGGTCACATAGACGAAAGCCCCCTCCTCGGCAAAGCGCATGGCTGTGGCGCTGCCCAGCCCCGGCACCGAGGCCCCGCCGGTGACCAACGCGATTTTTCCCTGAAGACGGCCCATTCTTGCATCCTTCGTTTCAAAAAGGAGGGGCGCGGCCCTTGCATATGGCCGCGCCCCTTCCGGTGGTGGTGGAAATCAGACGATCAGAACTTGCTGCCCACCGTCACGCCCCAGGTGCGCGGTTCAATCGCCGAGGCGAAGGACCACAGGCCCGCCACGGTGAAGGCCGCGGTGGTGGTGCGCACATCGGCCAGGTTGCGGCCAAACACGCGCACATAGGCATCGGTGCCATGCAGCTTGAAGTTGGCCGTGATGCTGGCATCGACGAGATCCTGCGTAACGGTGCGCACGCGCGGATCATTGCCGTTGACGATGCGGCCGGTTTCGCCGTTCACCGTGCCCGCCGTGGTCGAGGCGATCGAGATCTGCTCGTCATAGGGGCTGATATGGCGCCAGCCGAAGGTGCTCACCACCTTGCCGAAGCTGGTCGGCACCGTATATTCGGCGTTGAGCGAGCCCGAGAAGGTCGGCGCATAGATCAGGTGGTTGCCCGAGAAGTCGAACGGCTCCAGCGTGCTGCCATAGACGTTGCCGACGACGAAATTGCGGAAGTGCGATTCCATCAGCGAGGCCGTGGCGCTGATGCGCAGTTGCGGCGTCAGCTTGAACGAGCCATCCATTTCGATGCCGCGGATCACCGCGCCACCCACGTTGACGGTGATCGTCTGGTCGCCCACCGGGCCGCCAGGGATCGTCTCGTTCTGCTGCATGTTCTTGTAGTTCGAGATGAAGCCGGCAATGTTCAACGTGCCGCGATGGTCCGGCGTCGACAGCTTGGTGCCCAGTTCGTAGGCATCCACCGTTTCCGGCCCGAACGGCGTGTGGGCCGAATCCCACGTCAGCGCGCGGCCGCTGTAGCCACCCGAGCGATACCCGCGCGACCAGCTGGCATAGACCATCATGTTGTTGTTCGGCCGCCAGTCCAGCCCCACCTTGGGAGTGAACTTCGAGAAGCTGATATGGCCATCGCCGAAGGTGCCGCAATTGCCGGTGGTGTCGTAATTGCTGGCGGTATAGGTCACGCAGCCCGGGAAAGCGCCGATGGCGTCGGTCAGGTCCTTGTGGTCATGCGACCAGCGACCGCCGAACGACAGGCGCACCTTCGAGACGATCTGCCAGTTGAAATCGCCGAAGAGGGCGAAGGACTGGGTGTGGCCATGCACGATCTGCGGGCCGGGCGCCACCGCATCGGGATTGCTGGTGTTATACAGCGCCGGGCCGCCGGTCCACTGGGTCAGGTCGTAGTTCGAATCGAAGAAATAGCCGCCCACCACATAGTCCAGCCCGCGGATCAGCTTGCCGGCGGCGCGCAGTTCCTGGCTCCACTGCGTGTAATGCTGCTTGCGCAGCACGTAATAGACGCCATCCGTGCCGAAATCCTGCGTCTGTTCTTCGCGGCTGTGGCGCCAGCCGGTGATCGAGGTCAGCTTCACCGCGCCCAGATCGAGGTTCATGTTCAGCGTGGCGGCCGGCGCATGATAATGCGCATAGGCCGGCTGATCGAACACGGTGTAGAGATCGGTGGTGGTGTTGCGGTTACAGGAAGCCGCCGGGATATAGCCGGCCGCGCAGAAGCCATCGCTGCTGTTGGCGATGGTGCTGTTCACCGGATCGAACGACTGCACGACATTTTCCACCGTCAGCTGCGCATCAAAGCCAGAGCCGGTCGGGCGGAACAGGACAGAGCCGCCGTAATTGTCGTCCTTGCTGCCGCCGGCGCGCTTGTTGGTGGCCGCGTTCCAGTAGTAGCCGTCGGTCTGATTGTGGAAATACCAGCCCTTCACGCCCCAGGTGCTGCCATTGCCATAGTTGAGGATGGCCTTGCCGCTCCAGGTGTTCCACTGGCCGTAGGAGAATTCCACCTTGCCGCCCGGCTCCATCGTCGGCTTGGAGCGCTGGATGTTGACCACGCCGCCGATCGTGTTGGCGCCAAACAGCGTGCCCTGCGGCCCGCGCAGCACCTCGATCTGGGCCACGTCGAACACATCCTGCAACTGGCCGGTGTTGGTGCCGATGGTGATGCCATCAACCACCACGCCCACGGTCGGCGTCTGGCTCTTTTCGATATCGGCATAGGTGAGGCCGCGGATCGACAGGTTGGCCGCTGCCGCGCCCGAATTCTGCTGGGTGATCAGCAGGCCCGGCGCTGCGCCCTGCAGATCGCCCAGATTGGTCGCCGCGCGGCTTTCCAGCATGGCCGGGTTCAGCGCGGTGATGGCGATCGGCGTCGTCTGCAGCGTTTCCGAACGGCGGCGGGCCTGCACGATGATCGCCCCATTATCGACCACCGGACTGGCAGGCGCGGCCGCCGGCGCCTCGTCGGCCAGGGCCGGCATGGCAAAGCAGGTGGTGGTGAGCGCCGTGGTCAGGGCCAGCGCAAGCATGCGCGGCCGGGCAGCAAAGCCTTCCATAAAATCCTCCCATCAAATCCCGGCAACTTTCCCTTATCCATTGGGAAAGCTTGCTTGTGGGCCAGATTACGAGGCTTTTTGCGCAACCCTACTAGAACAAGTCACAGGTGCACCCCGCCCCCCGCGCGGCCAGCATCCGGGCAAACGTGATGGGTGAGAAAATATGTCTGAAAATCGCCGCTTCCTGCTGATGCGCCGCCCCGCAGGCGATCCCGCGCCAGACGATTTCCAGCTGGTGACAGAGCCCGTGCCGCCGCCACCGCCGGGCGGTTTTGTCGTGCGTAACCAGTTCATTTCCTTGGATCCTGCCCAGCGCGGCTGGATGGACGACACGCCCAGCTACCTGCCGCCGATCGCGCTGGGCGATCCGGTGCGGGCCACTACCGTTGGCCGCGTGCATGCCTCCGACCACCCCGATTTTGCCCCCGGCGACTGGGTGATGGGCCTCAATGCCATGGAAGATTTCTCGCAAGTGTTGCCCGGAGGCTTCACCCAGAAGATCGACATCGGCCTGGTGGAACGCCCCTCGCAGTTTCTCTCGGCAATGGGCGCGGTCAGCCTCACCGGCTATTTCGGCCTGATCGATGCCGGCCAGCCCCGGGCGGGCGAAACGCTGCTGGTCTCGGGCGCGGCGGGCGCGGTGGGCAGTGTCGTCGGGCAGATCGGCAAGATCCTCGGCCTGCGGGTGATCGGCATTGCCGGCGGCGCTGCCAAATGCCGCCGGCTGGTGGAGGATTATGGCTTCGACGCGGCGATCGACTACAAAGGCAAGGGGATCGAGGAACTGGCCGCCGAGATCGGCGCGGCCGCCCCGCAAGGCGCCGACATCATCTTCGAGAATGTCGGCGGCGATGTGCTGGAAGCCGAGATGTTCAACCTGGCGCAGGGCGCGCGCATCGTGCTGTGCGGCCTCATCAGCGAATATAACAGCCCGGAAAAGCACGGCGTGCGCAACCTGTGGCAGGTGCTGGTGAAGCAGGCGACGATCCGCGGCTTCCTCATCTCGGGCTATGTCTCGCGCTTTGCCGAGGGCGGCGCGCAGATCGCCCAATGGGTGGCCGATGGCCGCCTGCGCATCGACGAGGACGTGCAGCAGGGCCTGGAAAACGCCTATCCGGCTTTCATGCGCCTGTTTTCCGGCGCCAACACCGGCAAGCTGGTGCTGCAGATCGCCTGATCCGCCCCGCACAGGAGAGACCCCATGGCCATCGATGACACCGCCCTTGCCGCCCTGCTGGACGAGGCGGTCATTGCCCGCCTCATCGCCCGCTATGCCAGCATGACCGACTGGCTGGACTGGGAGGCGATCCGCCCGCTGTTCACCGCCGATGCCCATTTCGATTTCGGCGCCATGTGCCGGGGCGGGCTGGAGGCCTATCTGCCCTTCGTGCAGCCGATGGAAGCCGGATACGACCGGCGCATGCACATGATGGGCCTGCCCCGCGTGGAACTGGCCGGCGATGAAGCCCGCGCCGAGGCGCCCTCGCTGATCCACGCCCGCAACCATGCTTCCGATGGCAGCGACCACCATGCCGACCTGCTGTTCTATGGCCGCTACATGTTCACCGCCCGGCGCGAGGGCGGCACCTGGAAACTGGCCAGCCTGCGCTATTATCTCTCGGCGCTCTATCCGCTGGCGGCAGAAGTGATGGACGAAAGCGCGCTCAACACCGCCACCGGCTTTGCCCCCTCGCACGCCGATGCGATGAGGCACGGATAACCGGCTTCATCCAACGAAAAGGGGGGCCGCAAAGCCCCCCTTCCCTCCCCAAGAACCCGAAAAAGCTTCTCACCCCTTCATCACCGGCACCGGCGTCTGCCCGGTCTCGTCGAGGTAATACGCCACCCATTTGTGGAAGAACTGGTTGCCCGGCTCGTTGCGGCCGAAGGTCTGGTGGGTCATCGCGCCCGATTCCAGCCCCGTCTGCACCTTGAGGCCAAGGAAATAATCCTCCTCCTCCACCACATCGAAGAAGAAGTCGCTCATTTCGTCGAGCTTCTTCAGCCCCTCTTCCGTCTCCGGCTTGGTGGGGAAGATGTAGTTCATCACCGTGGTGTTCTGATTGACCTCCGGCCCCGGGAACAGCTGCGCCAGCTGGCCCATTTCCGGCGCCAGGAAGAAGCTCATGTTGGGGAAGAGCATGCGGATGAAATCATAGCCCTTGTTTTCCTGCAGCCCCCATTCCTCGCGCGGCAGATCATGCAGGCGAGTGATCGCATTCTGCGGGAAGCCCAGGCGGATATGCGGGCCAAAGCCTTCGTAATGGGCGCGGTTGGAAGGGCTGCGGGTGGCCACCGTGTTGGTGTGGGCGGCCTGGAAGTGATAGCCTTCCAGATAGCCGTCATAGGCCACCTTCCAGTTGGCGCCCTTCATCTCGCGGCTTTTGTGGTAATACCACGTATCCAGCTTCAGCGCGGCAAAATCCTCATACATGCCGCCCAGCCAGGCCACCGCATCGATCGGCAGGCCGGGGGTGAGGATGACGAAAATGAGGCCCGCCGCCTCGTCGCAGGGCAGTTCGGTGAGGTGCAGGCGGCTCTTGTCCACCTCGCCAAAGGTGCCCGCCTCGGCGATGCCGATCAGCTGGCCATCATTGGCATAGGTCCAGCCGTGATACTGGCAGGCAAAGCGGCTGCAATGGCCCTTGCCCTCGCTCACCATCAGCATGGCGCGGTGCTTGCACACGTTGAGGAAGGCGTGCGCCTTGCCATCCCTGGTGCGGGTGATCAGCACCGGCAGGCCCATCACCTGCATCGCCTTGTAGTCACCGGGGTTGGGCAGCTCGATCGTCAGCGCCAGCATCAGCGGCAGGCGCTTGAAGATGCGGTCGATCTCCTTGTGCCAGCGCCCCTCGTCGAGATAGTTCTCCACCGGCACCTGCATCGTGGCCGAAGCCTGATCGGTGGTCTTGGTCTCCACGAAATGGAGCATGCGCTCAGCGATCTCGCCATATTTCCTGTAGATCTTGGTCATCGCCCTCACCCTTTCGCGTTCAGATAGCTGTCGAGCGTCTGGTGGAAGTGGCGGATGCGCACTTCCTGATAGTCGCCCAGCTCCACCTTCTGGTTCTTCGACACTTTCAGGCCCTCATGGGTGAGCTCCATATTGGTCATGTCCTGATCGACCACGCCGCCCAGCACGCCCAGTTCCGGCGCATCAGCCCAGGTCTCGTGCTCGGCCAGCAAATGGAAGGGCACGCCATGAGGGCGTTTGCCGCCGCGCTGATCTTCGGGGATGCGGGCCACCACGCGCACTTCCATCAGGCAGTGATCCTGATCGGGCCAGGGCCGCCAGCGATAGACGATATTGGGCATGAACCCGCCCCAGGGCGCGAAATTGGGGAACACATTGTAGACCAGCGCATCCAGCAGCTCGCTTTCCGACACATCGGCATAATCGCCGCCGAACTGCCGGGCCGACACCTCGCGCATGCGCGCGCCCAGGGCCTGGCGGGCGCTGGCGCCTTCCGGCACGGCGATGGCGTAATGGTCCTTCTCAGGGTCGTAATTGTCGGCGCTGCGGCCATTGTATTTCACGAATTCATCGACGATCCACTGCTCCGGCAGCCCCTGCTCCAGATGCGGGCTGATAACGCCGAAGGGTGTGTAGTTCACATTCACATGGCGGCCCAGCACATGATAGGCGGCATTGGCATCGCCGGTGAAAGGCATCAGCTGCGGATGGGTGACAAAGGCGTGGTAGCTTTCCATGAAGGCTTCCATGGTGATCTTCCAGTTGGCCTTCACCACCTTGCCCACCCAGGCCACCGTCACGCAGTCCTCATGCTTCCAGCGCTTGAAGAACTCGGGCAGCGGGGCGAGGAATTCCTCGATCGAGGGGCCCTCGGGGTTCTCGCGCAGGAAGACATAGCCGCCCCAGCGGGCCACGCTCGCCTCGGGCAGCTGCAGTTTCTCGTCGCTCAGATGGCCGAAATCCCAGCGGCAGGGGATGCCCCGCAGCGAACCGTCGGTGTTCCAGGCAAAGCCGTGGAAGGGGCAGACGAACTGGTCGGCGCTGCCGCTGTCGGTCTTCAGCTTGCGGCCGCGGTGCAGGCACACATTGTGGAAGGCGCGGATGGAGTCGTCGTCCTGGCGCACCAGCAGGAAGGAGCGGCCGGCGTTCTCGTAGGTGACATAATCGCCGGGCTCGGGCAGGTCTTCCTCGCGCGCGGCAAACTGCCACACGTTGGGCCACATCTTTTCCTGTTCGGCGCGGAAGAAGGCGGGGTCGTAATAGCGGGCGGCATCGATCGCCTCGCTGCCCAGATAGCGGTAGCGGTCCTCGGCCACGAAGGCGGGCGGCGCCACATCATCCTCGCGCAGAATGTCTTCCCAGCTTTTGCCGGGGCAGCGCGCCGGGCGGAAACCCTCGCTTGCGTCAAAATCGGCCATATACCCTCTCCATATGTAATGGCTGAAAGGTAGTGGCAGGGGCTGCGCGGCGGCTTGATCGAGGTCAAGAAAAGCGCCCGCGAGGGCCTGTGAATAGTGCTAGGATCTTTGTCTAAAACCGGCGAGAAAGCGAGCCATTGCGGGCATAACCGGCGCATTTGCCGGTTATGCCCGCAAGCCGGATCAGACGCGCTTGATCTCGTCCGTCTCGTGGATTTCCATGATCTCGAAGACATTGCCGAAAGGATCGCGGCAATAGGTGGCGGCATAGCCGGTCTTGCTGCCATCGGGGTGGGTGGTGATGCTGTCCCAGGCCGGCTCGGCATGCACGCGGATGCCGGCAGCCAGCAGCCGCTCGTAGCAGGCCTTAAGGTCGCTCACCTGCACGCCGAAATGGGTGTAGCCGAAATTGTGGACGCCGCGGTCGGGCTCCTGCGGGGCGGATCGCGGGGCGTGGTATTCAAACACCTCGATATGGGTGTTGCCCAGCCGCACCATGAACTGATCGGCAGCGCTGCCCTTCAGCCCCACCACCGCATCGATGGCCGGATTGTCGCGCCAGGCCAGCGGCGCCACTTCTTCCACCCCGCCCAGCAGATCGATGTAAAACGCCCGTGCCTTGGCCAGATCGGGCACGGAAATGCCGATATGGTGCACGCCTTCAACGCCAATGGCCATCGCTTCTCTCCCGCCCGCCGGCGCTTGGGCGGCCGGTCGGGCCATTATGCGCGGCAGGGGGCCGCCCTGCCCCCATGGCGAGGCCAGCCCCCTGCCGCAGGATCAGAACTGCACGCGCTTGGTGAAGCCGCCATCCACCACCACATTGGTACCGGTGGTGTAGGAAGAGGCAGGGCTGGCGAGGAAGACAATGGTCTTGGCCACTTCCTCCGGCCCGCCCCAGCGGCCCAGGGCAAACTGCGCCTCGGTGGCATCGTAAAGGCCGGGGGCCAGTTCCTTGATCGTCTCCCAATTGCCGCCGGCAAACTTGATCGGCCCGGGCGACACGGTGTTGACGCGGATGCCCTTGCCCCCCAGCGCCTGGCTCAGCTGGCCGGCATAGACGATCAGCGCGCCCTTCAGCGCATTGTAGCCCTGCGGCACGATGAAGGTTTCCAGGCCCGCGGTGCTGCCCATCAGCACGATGCTGCCGGTGCCCGAGGCGGCCAGCTGCTCTTCCAGCACTTCCACGCCGATCACCGAGCCCATGATGTCATAGTCGAGGCTCTTGTGCCAATCGCCGGTGGCGCCCGCGCCCGAGGTGGAGATCATCGGCACGAAGATGTCGCAGCCGCCCAGCTTTTCAGCCGCACCCTTCAGCCAGGCGCGATAGGCATCCTGGCCGGCTTCCATGTCGAACGCCTCGCCCACCACCTTGCCGCCGTGGCTGGCCAGGGCAGCTGCCGTTTCGGCCACTTGCTCGGCATTCCGCGAGCAGAAGGCCACATCGGCGCCCTCGGCCGCGAAGAGCTCCGCCGTTGCCCGGCCGATCCCGCGGCTGCCGCCGGTAAGGATAACCTTCTTGCCCTTCAGACCCAGATCCATCTTGCACTCCCGCTCGCGAAAATTTGGCTTGGATGCCGTTGTTGCCCCGCAGGCAAGGCCACACCACTGCTCTTTTGGCGAGGCAGGCACAAGCCGGGCCGATGCTACCCACCAGCAATGCACCAATCGCCGGCCGCGCGCGGCCTGCCATAAGGGAGAGATGGGAAAATGGGACGTTTGGCCGGCAAGCGCGCCGTGGTTCTGGGCGCCAGCAGCAGCGACAACATGGGCCAGCACATCGCCCGCCGTTTTCTGGCCGAAGGGGCCGAGGTGCTGGTATCGGGCCGCAAGGGCGAGGTGCTGGAAGCCTTCGCCGGCGAGACCGGCTGCCAGTGGCACCCCTGCGACCTGACCGCGCCCGCCAGCGTGGCCGCCCTTGCCGATGCCGCCGCCCAAAAGCTGGGCGGCATCGACATTGCCGTCAACGCCACCGGCTGGGGCCTGCTGAAGGGCTTCCTCGAGACCACCCATGAAGACCTGCTGGAGATGACCGCCCTGCAGTTCATCGGGCCCTACCATTTCTATCAGGCGATGATCGGCAAGATGGCCTTCAGCAAGGGCGGGCGCGGCGGCGTGCTGCTGCAGATCTCCAGCGCCACCGCCAAGATCATGCTGAACGACCATGCCGCCTATATGGGCACCAAGGCCGGCACCGATCATGTGATCCGCTGCGTGGCGCATGAATTCGGCGCCGAGGGCATCCGCGCCAATTCGATCTCGCCGGGCCTCACCGACACGCCGATGACCGCCCACGCCAAGACCGTGCCGGGCCTGTTCGAAAGCTTCCTGGCCGGCTATCCGCTGGGCCGCATCGGCACCAGCGACGATATCGCCGCGGCCGCCGTGTTCCTCGCCAGCGACGAATGTTTCATGACCGGAGAAAACCTGCAGGTGAACGGCGGCCTCACCCTGCGCCGCAACCCCACCCGCGAGGAAATGGCGGCCGTGATCTCGGCCGCCCACAACAAGGGCTGATACACAAGATGACGACAGATATTCCCGCAATCCTGCGCGCCGCCGATATTGCCCGGTGGGATCGCGAGGTGGATGTGGTGGTGATCGGCCAGGGGGCGGCGGGCACCTGCGCGGCCCTCGAAGCCCACCGCGCCGGCGCCGAGGTGCTGATCGTGGAGCGCGCCTCTGGCGGCGGCGGGGCTTCGGCGATGTCCTCGGGCATCTATTACCTGGGCGGCGGCACCGCCGTGCAGAAGGCCTGCGGCTATGACGATGATGCCGAGCAGATGGCCGCTTTCATGATGGCCAGCACCGACCCCACGGACCCGATGGCCGTGCATGCCTTCTGCGCCGACAGTGCCGCCCATTTCGACTGGTTGGAAGCCCAGGGCGTGCCCTTCGAGCGCAGCGCCTTCAAGGGCAAGGCGGTGTTCCTCAACACCACCGAATGCCTGATGTATACCGGCAACGAAAAGCTCTGGCCCTACAGCGAGGTGGCCCGCCCGGCCCCGCGCGGCCACCATGTGGCGGGCACCGGCGAGAATGCCGGCGCTGTGGGCATGGCCCCGCTGCTGGAACGCTGCGCGCAAGAGGAGATCCCGGCGCTGTATGATGCGCGCGTGACGGCGCTGGTGCAGGATGCCGGCGGCCGCGTGGTGGGCGTGAGCGTGAAGCAGAGCGGGGGCATGCTGCATGTGGCCGCGCGCAAGGGGGTGATCATCGCCGCCGGCAGCTTCAACCTCAACCGCGAGATGATCGCCCACAACATCCCGCTGATCGCCGAAACATCGGAGCCGCTGGGCATTTCCTCCAACGATGGGGCGGGCGTGCTGCTGGGCCTGTCGGCCGGCGCTGCCACCAGCGCGATGGACGGGATCATCCCCACCGCCTCGATCTATCCGCCCGCGCAGCTGATCAAGGGGATCATCGTCAACGCGCGGGGCGAACGCTTCGTGGCGGAGGATTCCTATCACGGCCGCACCGCCAATTTCATCATGGAGCAGCCGGGCCAGAAGGCCTATCTCATCCTCGATTCCGAAATCTTCGCCTATCCCGAGATCACCTCGGCCCGCCACCGGCTGATCGATGGCTGGGAAACGGTGGCGGAAATGGAAGCCGGCATCGGCCTTCCCGAAGGCAGCCTGGCCACCACGCTGGCGCGCTATAACGCCGATGCCGCCGCCGGCAAGGACAGCCTGTTCCACAAGGCGGCCGACTGGCTGAAGCCGCTGGACCAGGGCCCCTATGCCGCCTTCGACATCAGCTTCGACACCTCGATCTATCTGTTCATCACGCTGGGCGGGCTGAAGACCGATGTGGAAGGCCGCTGCCTCGATCTTTACAGCCAGCCCGTGCCCGGCCTCTATGCCGTGGGCGCCAGCGCGGCGCATATCCCGCGCACCGGCAAGGCCTATGCCAGCGGCATGAGCCTGGGGCCGGGCTCCTATTTCGGCCGGCGCGCAGGCCGCCATGCCGCCGGCGCGCCCTGGCCGCAGGGGTGAATGAAAAGCACCTGTGCGGGGCGCCCTGCCCCGCACAGGTGCTGGCCGGCAATCGAAAAGGGGCGCCAGGGTATCCCCCCGGCGCCCCTTTTCGTTGCCGGCCAGCGCCAGCTTTGGAACCTCAGGCCGCTTCCAGCTTGGCCTTGATATCGGCGCGCAGCTGATCCTTGCGGATCTTGCCCGAGGCGGTGCGCGGAAAATCGCTGACGAATTCGAAACGCTCGGGGATCTTCTGCTTGGCAAGGCCGCTGGCGGCCACATGGGTGGCAAGCTGGCCCGCCTCCACCGCGCCGGTGGCGATGACATAGGCGCACACGCCCTCGCCCAGCCGGTCATGGGGCATGGCCACCACGCTGGCTTCCTTCACCAGCGGATGGGTGTGCAGCACATCCTCGATCTCCTTGGCCGAGATATTCTCGCCGCCGCGGATGATGAGATCCTTCTTGCGGCCGGTGATCGTGAGGGCGCCGCGGGCATCCAGCACGCCGAGGTCGCCTGTGCGGAAGAAGCCATCCAGGGTGATCGCCTCGGCGGTCTGGCCCTCGTCGGCATAGCCCATCATCATCGCCGGGCCGCGCGCCAGAATTTCGCCTTCCTGGCCGGCCGGCAGCGGCTGCTCCTCGGCATCGACGATGCGCACCTCGTAATCCACCACTTCGCCATCGGTAGTGGCGGCCAGATCCTCCTCGCCGGCATGGGGCCAGCCCAGCGTCACCAGCGGCACTTCCGAGGCGCCAAACACGCGGAACGGCCGGCAATGGGCAAAGGCCGCGCGCGCCGCCGGGATCAGCTCTGGCGGCACCGCCGCGCCGCCACAGGCAAAGAAGCGGAACGAGGGCAGCTGCGTGCCCGCCGCCCGGGCAGCGGCAGCCAGCTCCACCAGGAAGGGCGTGGCCGCCACCGTGCCCACCAGCTGGTGCCGCTCGATCAGGGCCAGCGCCTCATCGGCCTTCCAGGCTTCCATCAGCACGCTGCGGATGCCGCACAGCAGCGGCGCCTCCAGCCCGTTGGCATAGCCCGAGACATGGGTGACAGGCGATGGCATCAGCGTGGCCTCGCCGGGCGCAACGCCCCAGTGGGCGTGGCTCTTGCGCAGCACATGCTGCAAGGTGGTGTGGCTGTGCAGCACGCCCTTGGGCCGGCCGGTGGTGCCTGAGGTGTAGAGCACCATCTTCACGCCCATCGGATCGACCGCGGGGCGGGCAAAGGCCTTGCCGCGCCCTTCGGCCAGCAGGGCGGCGTAATCGTCAGGCCCGCTGCCGCGCACGGTGAACACATGGGCCAGATCGGGCAGATCGGCCCGGATGCGCGCTGCCATCGCGCCAAAATCATAGTTGCGGAAAGAGGCGGCGACAAAGATTGCCCGCGCCCGGCAATCGGCCAGCATCAGGCGCACTTCATGGTCGCGGTAGATCGGCACGATGGGGTTGACGATGAGGCCCGACAGCGCCGCGGCCAGGTTGATCACCGCCGCCTCGCGCCAGTTGGGCACCTGGAAGGCCACCACATCGCCCGGGCGCAGGCCCCGCTCATGCAGCGCTACTGCCAGCGCCTCGGCATCGCCCACCAGCTCGGCGCGGCTCAGCTGCGCCTCGCCTTCCACAAAGGCGATGAAGCCGGGATCGGCC
>DASRYE010000320.1:0-5229 GCA_035653915.1 Novosphingobium sp.
ATCTGGCCGGCATGGCCCATGCACCCTTCGTTCCCCTGCGCGTCTGCTCCAACTACACCATGCTGGATGGCGCGATAGACCCCAAGGCCGCCGCCAAGCTGGCCAAGAAGCGCGGCTTTCCCGCCTTTGCCATCACCGACAAGAACGGCCTCTATTGCGCCCCGGCCTTTGCCGCGGCGGCGCGGGGCGAGGGCGTGCAGCCGATCATCGGCGCGATGCTGGCTGTGGCGCGCGAGGAAGGGCCCAGCCAGGGCGTGTTTGGCGGCCCGGTGGCGCCGCAGATCGACTGGCTGGCGCTGCTGGTGCAGAATGAGACGGGCTGGCTGAACCTGTGCCACCTCGTCTCCCACGCCCATCTCGAACGGCCGCTGGAGTTTGACCCCCATGTGCGCCTGGCCGATCTGGAAGGCTGGACGCAAGGGCTGATCTGCCTCACCTGCGGCGCCGATGGTGCGCTGGCCCGGCTCTATGCCGAGGGGCAGGAGGAGGCCGCCGGCCGCTATGCCGATCGGCTGCAGGGGCTGTTCGATGGCCGGCTCTACATCGAGATCGCCCGCACGGGGCAAGCGGCGGAAGAGGCCAGCGAGGACGCGCTGATCGCCCTGGCCTATGCCCGCGACATCCCGCTGGTGGCCACCAACCCGGCCCATTTCGCCGATGCCAGCGGCTTTTCCGCGCATGATGCCATGCTGTGCATTGCCGGCTCCACCCATGTCGATGTGGTGGACAGGCCCCGTTCCAACCGCGAATTCTGGGTGAAGCCGGCCGAGACGATGGCCAGCCTCTTTGCCGATCTGCCCGAGGCGCTGGCTAACACGCTGGTGGTGGCGCAGCGCTGCGCCTATGCGCCGCCCAAGCGCAAGCCCCTGCTGCCCAGCCTTGCCGGCGACAAGGAAGGCGAGGCCAAAATGATGGCCGACAAGGCCCGCGAAGGACTGGCGCAGCGCCTGGCCCCCTATTGGCCCGGCGTTGCTGAAGCGCAGATCGATGCCGCGCTGGCAGAGCAGGGCGAGGCACGCCGCGCCGCCTGGGCTGAAACGCTGGCGCCGCAGGGCGTGGGCGAGGATTTCCTCGATTACGCCGATCGCCTCGATTTCGAGACCGGCATCATCAACCGCATGGGCTTTGCCGGCTACTTCCTGATCGTGGCCGATTTCATCCAGTGGGCCAAGCAGAACGACATTCCGGTGGGGCCGGGGCGTGGTTCGGGCGCGGGCAGCCTGGTGGCCTGGTCGCTCACCATCACCGATCTCGATCCGCTGAAGCTGGGCCTGCTGTTCGAGCGCTTCCTCAACCCCGAACGCGTCTCGATGCCAGACTTCGACATCGACTTCTGCGAAACCCGGCGCGGCGAGGTGATCCGCTATGTGCAGGCCCAGTATGGCGCCGACCATGTGGCCCAGATCATCACTTTCGGCAAGCTGAAGGCCCGCGCGGTGCTGCGCGACACGGGGCGCATCCTGCAGATGAGCTATGGCCAGGTGGACCGCCTGACCAAGATGGTGCCCAACCACCCCACCGATCCGTGGAGCCTGGAGCGCGCGCTGAACGGCGTGATGGAGCTGAAGCGCGAATACGACCAGGATCCGGATGTGAAGCGGCTGATCGATCTGGCCATGCAGCTGGAGGGCATGCCGCGCAACAGTTCCACCCATGCCGCGGGCGTGGTGATTGGCGACCGGCCGCTGGAAAAGCTGATCCCGCTCTACCGCGATCCGCGTTCGGACATGCCGGTGACGCAGTTCGACATGAAGTTCGTGGAAGACACCGGCCTCATCAAGTTCGACTTCCTCGGGCTGAAGACGCTGTCTGTGCTGCGCAAGGCGGTGGATCTGCTGAAGCGGCGCGGCATCACCATCGATCTGGGCGCGCTGCCCTGGGATGACGGGGATGTGTATACGCTGCTGCAGCGGGGCGATACGGTGGGCGTGTTCCAGCTGGAATCGGAAGGCATGCGGCGCACGCTGGCGGCGGTGAAGCCCACCAATTTCGGCGACATCATCGCGCTCGTCTCGCTCTACCGGCCGGGGCCCATGGACAATATCCCGCTGTTCGGCCAGCGCAAGAATGGCCTGGCGCCGATCGAATACCCGCATGACAAGCTCTCGGGCATTCTGGCCGAAACCTACGGCATCTTCGTCTATCAGGAACAGGTGATGCAGGCCGCGCAGATCCTCGCCGGCTATTCGCTGGGCGATGCCGACCTGCTGCGCCGCGCGATGGGCAAGAAGGTGCAGGCGGAAATGGACGCCCAGCGCCTGCGCTTCGTGGAAGGCTGCAAGGCGGTCTCGGCCATCGAGAAGGACAAGGCCAACGAACTGTTCGACATTATCGACAAGTTCGCCGGCTATGGCTTCAACAAGTCGCACGCGGCGGCCTATGCCCTGCTGGCCTATCAAACCGCCTGGTTCAAGGCGCACTACCCCCAGGAATTCTATGCCGCGGCCATGTGTTTCGACATGCATCAGTCGGAAAAGCTGGCGGTTTTTGTCGACGACATGCGCCGCAACGGGTTTACCATTGCCGGCCCCTGCCTCAACCATTCGGAAGCTGAATTCACGGTCGAGCAGACGGCCGATGGCTATGCCGTGCGCTATGCGCTGGCGGGCATCCGCAATGTGGGTGAAAAGGCGATGGAGCAGGTGGTGGCCGAGCGCGAGGCCAACGGGCCGTTCCGTGATCTGGAGGATCTGTTCTCCCGCGTGCCCTATGGCGCGCTCAACCGGCGGATGCTGGAAGGGCTGGCGGCCTCGGGCGCGTTCGATGCGCTGGAGGCCAACCGTGCCAGGGTGCTGGCCAATGCCGATCGCCTGCTGGCCGTGGCCGAAGAGGCCGAGCGCGCCCGCACCAGCGGCCAGCATGGCCTGTTTGGCGGCGAGCCGGGCGGCGCCGGCGCGCTGCGCCTGCTCGACACGCCAGCCTGGAGCCGGCAGGAGCAGATGGCCAAGGAGCGCGAGAATTTCGGCTTCTATTTCGCCGCCCATCCGGTGGAGCAGTGGCGGGCGGTGGCCAGCGCCAATGGCGCGCGCAGCCATGCCGCGTTGATGACGCAATGGAGCGATGGCGCCTTTGCCGGCGGCCGCCAGCAGGCGATGATGGCAGCGATGGTGGAGAATGTGCAGAAGCGCAAAACCAAGCGCGGCAAGGACTTCGTCATGGCCGATTTCTCCGACCAGTCGGGCCAGTTCTCGGCCAGCTGCTTCGAGGAATCGGTGGTCGACAATTTTGTCGAATGGGCGCGGGAAAGCGCCTGCGTGCTGCTGACGGTGGAGCTGGACAGCCCCAGCCCCGAGGAGCCGCCGCGCGTGACCGTGCGCGGTGCCCAGGCGCTGAGCGAGGTGCGGGCGGTGGCGCGCATGCTGCTCTCGCTGGAGGTGGAGCGGGCCGAGGCCTTTGCCGAGCTGGCCGCCATGCTGCCCCGCACCGCCGGCGCGCGCGGCGAGGTGGAAGTGAGCGTGCAGGCGCTGGGCGAGGGCACCACCCGCTTGCGGCTGGGCCGCGATTTCCTGCTGGATGGCGAACTGGCCGAGGCAGTGGCGGCGATCGAGGGGGTGAAGGGGGTTTCCCTGGCGCCGATCCGCGGCGGGGCGAAACTGCGGCTGGTGGCCTAGAACAGCGCCAGCTGGCCATTGTTGGCAGGGGCGCGGGCGGGGGCGCGAAAGCGGCTTTCGTCCAGCTGCAGGCGCTGCGTGTTCAGCCCCAGCCGGCGTGCCGCGCGGCGAAAGCGCGCCCGCACCAGATCCGCCCAGGGCCCTTCCGGCCGCATCCGCTGGAAGAAGCGGGCATCGTAATCGCGCCCGCCGCGCATCGCCATCACCTGATGCATCACCTTGGCGGCGCGATCGGGGAAATGGGCCTCCAGCCATTCGCGGAACAGCGGCGCCACTTCATGCGGCAGGCGCAGGGCAATCCAGCTGGCATGGCGGGCCCCGGCGGCAGCGGCCGCGGCCAGCACCTCTTCCAGCATATGATCGGTGATGGCAGGGATGATCGGCGCCACATTCACCATCGCCGGCACGCCCGCGCCGGCCAGCGCGGCAAGGGCGGCCAGGCGCTTGGCGGGGCTGGCCGCGCGCGGCTCCAGCCGGCGCGAGAGGGCCGGATCGAGGCTGGTGACCGAAAGCGCGACGGCTGCCAGCCCCTGCGCCGCCAGCGCCGCCAGCAGGTCCAGATCGGCCAGCACGCGATCGGATTTCGTCGTGATGGTGACAGGATGGCCCGTCTCCAGGCACACTTCGAGGATTTGCCGGGTCAGCCGGTAGCGCGCTTCTATCGGCTGATAGGGATCGGTGTTGGTGCCCAGCGCGATGGGGCTGGGCACATGGCCGGGGCGTGCCAGTTCGCGCCGCAGCAGGCGGGCGGCAGCGGGCTTGGCAAACAGCCGGCTCTCGAAATCGAGCCCGGGCGAGAGATCCAGCCAGGCATGAGTGGGCCTTGCATAGCAATAGATGCAGCCATGTTCACACCCGCGATAGGGGTTGATGGACTGGCTGAAGGGAATATCCGGCGAGGCGTTGCGCGCGATGATGCGGCGCGCGGCTTCCTCGGTCACGGTGGTGCGCAAGGGGGGCAGGTCGTCCTCGGCCAGGGCATGGTCCAGCCAGTCGCCATCGATGGCGCGCGCGGGTAGGCCAAAGCGGGCCGATGCCGCCCCCGAACAGGCGCCGCGCCCACGGGGCTGCGGCAGGCGAGAAGCCGTTCCAGACATAACGGATCATGAACATAAAAAGAACGTATGCGCAATAAGGAAAACCGCCGTCCGGCCAATCCACTCGTCCCAAGCCGCTTGCAGGGGGCTTTGCGGCAAGATAGGCGCAAGGGGCCGGCGCGCTGATTCGCACTGCGCCGGCATCGGCACAGGCGAAAGCGGGCACACGGTTCGGGCATGGATCAGGCACAGGCGCAGGCATGGCTGGGGGCCTATCTGCAGCGCATTGGCCTTGGCCATGTGCCGCCGCCCACGCCCGAAGGGCTGGCGCAGGTGCAGCGCGCGCACCGGCTGGCGATCGCGTTTGAAAACCTGGATATCCTGCTGGGCCGGGGCATTCACCTGCCGCTCGATCAGGTGGCGGCCAAGCTGCTGGGCCAGCGGCGCGGGGGCTATTGCTTTGAACAGAACGGCCTGTTCGGCGCCATGCTGGGCGCCATGGGGCTGGCCAACCGGCCGCTGCTGGCGCGGGTGTGGGTGCAGGCGGGCGACAGTATGCCTGCGCGCACGCACACGCTGCG
>DASRYE010000321.1:0-15991 GCA_035653915.1 Novosphingobium sp.
GCAGACAGCGCCGGCGGGCCCCGGGAAAACCCCCGCAGGAGGACCCAAGAGATGAGCGTCTCAACCCCAACCAACATCGCAGAAGTGAAGGAACGCAACCGGGCGTTGATCCAGGAAGTCCTGTCGGTCTACCCCGAGAAGACCGCCAAGCGCCGCGCCAAGCACCTGAACGTGCATGAAGAAGGCAAGAGCGATTGCGGCGTGAAATCGAACATCAAGTCGATCCCCGGCGTGATGACGATCCGCGGCTGCGCCTATGCCGGCTCCAAGGGCGTGGTGTGGGGCCCGATCAAGGACATGATCCACATCAGCCATGGCCCGGTGGGCTGCGGCCAGTATAGCTGGGCGGCGCGCCGCAACTATTACGTGGGCACCACTGGCATCGACACTTTCGGCACGATGCAGTTCACCTCCGACTTCCAGGAGAAGGACATCGTCTTTGGCGGCGACAAGAAGCTGGCCAAGATCATCGACGAGATCGAGCAGCTGTTCCCGCTCAACAAGGGCATCTCGGTGCAGTCCGAATGCCCGATCGGCCTGATCGGTGACGATATCGAGGCGGTGAGCAAGAACAAGAGCAAGGAATATGGCGGCAAGACCATCGTGCCGGTGCGCTGCGAGGGTTTTCGCGGCGTGTCGCAGAGCCTTGGCCACCATATCGCCAATGACGCCATCCGCGACTGGGTGTTCGACAAGAGCGAGGGCAAGCCGGTCGCTTTCGAGCCGTCGTCCTATGATGTGGCGATCATCGGTGATTACAACATCGGCGGCGATGCCTGGTCCAGCCGCATCCTGCTGGAGGAGATGGGCCTGCGGGTGATCGCCCAGTGGTCTGGCGATGGCACCATCGCCGAGCTGGAGGCGACCCCCAAGGCGCGGCTCAACGTGCTCCACTGCTATCGCTCGATGAACTACATCAGCCGGCACATGGAAGAGAAATACGGCATTCCCTGGGTGGAATACAATTTCTTCGGGCCCAGCAAGATCGAGGAAAGCCTGCGCAAGATCGCCAGCTATTTCGACGAGAAGATCCAGGCCGGCGCCGAAGCCGTGATCGCCAAATACAAGCCGCTGATGCAGGCGGTGATCGACAGGTTCCGCCCGCGCCTCGCCGGCAAGAAGGTGATGCTGTATGTCGGCGGCCTGCGCCCGCGCCATGTCATCGGTGCCTATGAGGACCTCGGCATGGAAGTGGTCGGCACCGGCTACGAATTTGGCCACAACGACGATTACCAGCGCACCGCCCAGCACTATGTGAAGGATGGCACGCTGATCTACGACGATGTCACCGGCTATGAATTCGAGAAATTCGTGGAAACGGTGCAGCCCGATCTCGTCGGCTCCGGCATCAAGGAGAAGTACGTCTTCCAGAAGATGGGCGTGCCCTTCCGCCAGATGCACAGCTGGGATTATTCCGGCCCCTATCACGGCTACGACGGCTTTGCGATCTTCGCGCGCGACATGGACATGGCGATCAACTCGCCGGTCTGGAAGCTGCCGCAGGCGCCCTGGAAGGCCGATCCCGACTATGTCGCCATTGCCGCTGAATAAGCGCTGATCCCGGGCGGGCCGGCCCACCGGCCCCCCACCTTTTTGCCAAACAGGAGGCCACCATGCCCCAGGACGCTGAAAAGATTAAGGATCACTTCGAGCTGTTTCGGGGTGACGAATATAAGGACATGATCGCCAACAAGCGGGCGCACTTCGAGAACCGCCATGCCGACGCCGAAGTGGAGCGCGTGCGCGAATGGGCCAAGACCGAGGAATACAAGGAGCTGAACTTCGCCCGCGAGGCGTTGACGGTGAACCCGGCCAAGGCCTGCCAGCCGCTGGGCGCGGTGTTTGTGGCGGTGGGCTTTGAGGGCACGGTCCCTTTCGTGCACGGCAGCCAGGGTTGCGTTGCCTACTACCGCTCGCACTTCTCGCGCCACTTCAAGGAGCCGACGTCCTGTGTCTCCTCCTCGATGACGGAAGACGCAGCCGTGTTCGGCGGGCTCAACAACATGATTGATGGCCTTGCCAACACCTATTCCATGTACAAGCCCAAGATGATCGCCGTTTCCACCACCTGCATGGCAGAGGTGATCGGCGACGACCTCAACGCCTTCATCAAGACCGCGCGCGAGAAGGGCTCGATCCCGGCCGAATATCCGGTGCCCTTTGCCCATACGCCGGCTTTCGTTGGCAGCCACATCACCGGCTACGACAATGCCATGAAGGGCGTGCTGGAATATTTCTGGGATGGCCGCGCCGGCACGATCGACAAGGTGGCGCGCGTGCCGAACGGCAAGATCAACTTCCTGGGCGGCTTTGATGGCTACACCGTGGGCAACCTGCGCGAGGTGAAGCGCATCTTCGAGATGATGGGCGTGGAATACACCATCCTGGGCGACAGTTCCGATGTGTGGGACACGCCGACCGATGGCACCTTCCGCATGTATGATGGCGGCACCACGCTGGAGGATGCGGAAAAGGCCGTGCACGCCAGGGCAACCATCTCGATGCAGGAATTCTGCACCGAGAAGACCCTGCCGATGATCGCCGCCCACGGGCAGGAGACGGTGGCCTTCAACCACCCCATCGGCATCGAGGCGACCGACCGCTTCATCATGGAAGTGGCGCGGCTGGCCGGCGTTGCCATCCCCGATGCGCTGGCCAGGGAACGCGGCCGGCTGGTTGATGCCGTGGCCGACAGCAACGCCCATGTGCATGGCAAGAAGTTCGCCATCTATGGCGACCCGGATCTTTGCTATGGCCTGGCGCAATTCGTCATGGAACTGGGCGGCGAGCCGGTTGTGGTGCTGGCCACCAATGGCGGCAAGGGCTGGGCGAAGAAGATGCAGGCCCTGTTCGACAGCTCGCCCTTCGGGGCTGGCTGCAAGGCCTATCCCGGCAAGGATCTGTGGCACATGCGCAGCCTGCTGTTCACCGAGAAGCCCGATTATCTGATCGGCAACACCTATGGCAAATATCTGGAACGCGACACCGGCGTGCCGCTGATCCGCATCGGCTTCCCGATCTTCGATCGCCACCACAAGCACCGCTATCCGGTGTGGGGCTATCAGGGCGGGCTGAACGTGCTGGTGACCATCCTCGACCGTATCTTCGAGCATATGGACGCCACCACCAACGTGCCGTCGCAGACCGACTACTCTTACGACATCATCCGCTGAAGCGCGGGCGATAGCGCGGGATCTCAACCGGGTTCGTGAGGAGAAAAGCGATGAACAGTCTCAGCCAGACCATCCAGGATGTCTTCAACGAACCCGGTTGCGACAAGAACCAGGCCAAATCCGAAAAGGAGCGCAAGAAGGGCTGCACCAAGCAGCTGCAGCCCGGCGGCGCGGCGGGTGGCTGCGCTTTCGATGGCGCCAAGATCGCGCTGCAGCCGATCACCGATGTGGCGCATCTGGTGCATGGGCCCATCGCCTGCGAGGGATCGAGCTGGGACAATCGCGGGGCGAAATCCTCGGGCCCGCAGCTCTATCGCACCGGCTTTACCACCGACATGGGCGAGAATGACATCGTCTTTGGCGGGGAGAAGCGGCTGTTCAGGGCGATCCGCGAGATCCGCGACAAATATGCCCCGCCGGCGATCTTCGTCTACCAGACCTGCGTGCCGGCGATGATCGGCGATGACATCGAGGCGGTGTGCAAGGCCGCTTCGGCCAAATTCGGCACGCCCTGCATCCCGATCCTCTCGCCCGGCTTTGTGGGGCCCAAGAACCTGGGCAACAAGCTGGCCGGCGAGGCGCTGCTGAAGCATGTGATCGGCACCGAAGAGCCGGAATTTACCACCCCTTACGACATCAACATCATCGGCGAATATAATCTGGCCGGCGAGCTGTGGCAGGTGAAGCCGCTGCTCGATGAGCTGGGCATCCGCATCCTGTCCTGCATTTCGGGCGATGCGCGCTATCGCGAGGTGGCCTGGAGCCACCGGGCGAAAGCGGCGATGATGGTGTGCTCCAAGGCGATGATCAATGTCGCCCGCAAGATGGAGGAGCGCTATGCCATCCCCTTCTTCGAGGGCAGCTTCTATGGCATCGGCGACATGTCCGAAAGCCTGCGCCAGATCGCCACGCTGCTGATCGCGCAGGGCGCCGATGCGGAACTGATGGCGCGCACGGAAGCGGTGATCGCGCGTGAGGAGCAGCGCGCCTGGGCAGCGATGGAACCCTATGCCCGCCGCCTTGCCGGCAAGCGCGTGCTGCTGATCACCGGCGGCGTGAAGAGCTGGTCGGTGGTGGCCGCGCTGCAGGAAGCGGGGATGGAGGTGGTGGGCACCTCGGTCAAGAAATCCACCGATGAGGACAAGGAAAAGATCAGGCAGATCATGGGCAAGGATGCCCATATGATCGACGACATGACCCCGCGCGAGATGTTCCGCATGCTGAAGGCGGCCGAGGCGGATATCATGCTGTCGGGCGGGCGCAGCCAGTTTGTGGCACTGAAGGCCACCATGCCCTGGATGGATATCAACCAGGAACGCCACGCCGCCTTTGCCGGCTATCACGGCATGGTGGAGATGGTGAAGGAGATCGACCGCACCCTTGCCAACCCGGTGTGGGAACAGGTGCGCCTGCCGGCCCCCTGGCATGCGGAGCCAGGCTGGCAGGATCTGGCGCTGGCGGAAAATCCGGCGCCGGTGGCCGAAACGCCAGCCCCGGTGGCCGGCGCTGCGCCCGCGCCAGACCCGCGCGCGCGCGCCGTGTGCCATTGCAAGGCGGTGAGCGTGGGGATGATCGCCGATGCGGTGGCGCTGGGCCATACCACGCGTGAGGCGGTGGCCAGGGCCACGCGCGCCAGCACCGGCTGCGGCGGCTGCGGCCCGTGGGTGGACAAGGCCATCCGCGAGGCGCTCCCTTCTGCCAGCGCGGCGGCCTGAGCCATGGCGCGGGTGGAAAAATCGGCCAAGGCCTGCACCGTCAACCCGCTGCGCATGAGCCAGCCGATTGGCGGCGCGCTGGCTTTCATGGGCATGGAAGGCACGATGCCGCTGCTGCATGGCAGCCAGGGGTGCACCTCTTTCGGGCTGGTGCTGTTCGTGCGCCATTTCCGCGAGGCGATCCCCTTGCAGACCACCGCGATGAGCGAGGTGGCAACGGTGCTGGGCGGTTATGACAATGTCGAGCAGGCGGTGGCCAATATCGCCGCGCGCACAAAGCCGGCGCTGATCGGCATCTGCTCCACCGGCGTCACCGAGATCAAGGGCGATGATCTGGCCGGCTTTGTGCAGCAGATCCGCGCGCGCCGGCCGGATCTGGCCGATGTGGCGCTGGTGCACTGTTCCACGCCCGATTTTGCCGGCGCCTTTCAGGATGGCTGGGCCAGGGCCGTGACGGCGATGGTGGAGCAACTGGTCGAGCCGGTGGCGCCAAACGCGCGGGCGCGCGAGGCGGGGCGGGTGAACGTGCTGCCCGGCTGCCACCTGACGCCGGGCGATATCGACGCCCTGCGCGACATCTTCACCGATTTTGGCCTGACGCCCACTTTCCTGCCGGATCTTTCCGGCGCGCTCGATGGCCATATCCCGCAGGATTTCACGCCGACAACGCTGGGCGGCACATCGCTGGCGGCCGTGCGCGCCATGGGGCAGGCGGCCCACACCATTGCCATCGGCGCGCAGATGGGCCCGGCCGCCGCCGCGCTGAGCGCGCGAACCGGCGTGCCCCACCGCCTGTTCGACCGGCTGACCGGCCTTGCCCCCTGCGATGCGTTCATCGCCCATCTGGCGCGGATCAGCGGCCGGCCGGTGCCTGCCAAATATCGCCGCCAGCGCGGCCAGTTGATCGATGCCATGCTGGATGGCCATTTCCACATCGGCGGCCGGCGCATCGCGCTGGGGGCAGAGCCGGACCTGCTCTTTGCGCTGGGCAGCATGCTGGCGGAAATGGGCGGGCAGATCGTGGCCGCGGTGACAACCACCGCCAGCCCGCTCAACGCCCGCCTGCCGGCCGAACGGGTGACGATCGGCGATCTGGAGGATCTGGAGGCACAGGCGCGTGACGGCGATGCCCAGATCCTCATCACCCACAGCCATGGCCGGCAGGCGGCCGCGCGGCTGGTCCTGCCCCATTTCCGCATCGGCCTGCCGCTGTTCGACACGCTGGGCGCCGGGCATCTGGTCAGCGTGGGCTACAAGGGCACGCGCGATCTTGTCTTCGCCATCGGCAACATGCTGATGCACAGCCACCACGAGGCCGCGCCCGAGGATTGGCGCGATGCCTGGAACGCGCATCCACACACCCCCCATCGCAAGGAGGCAGCGCAATGAAGGTAGCCTTTGCCACGCAGGATCTGCAGCGGATCGATGCCCATTTCGGCTGGGCCAAGAACCTGGTCATCTATGATCTGACCCCCGAGGGCTGGACGCTCGACCGGGTGGAAAGCTTCGAGGGCGACCTCAAGGAGGATGGCGACGAGGACAAGCTGGCGCCCAAGCTGGCCGCGCTGCAGGGGGTGGCCATTCTGGTGGTGGCGGCCATTGGCGGATCGGGCGCGGCGCGGGTGGTGGCGCAGAACATCCACCCGATGAAAGTGGCCGAGCCAGAGCCCATCGAGGCCATGCTGGAGCGCCTGCGCGAGGTGTTGCGGGGCACGCCGCCGCCCTGGCTGCGCAAGGTGATGGCCCGCACCGACCGCGATTTCGACTTTGAGGAAGAGGAGGCATGAGCATGGCCGACAGCCAAACCCTGCACGCAACCGGGGGGGCGGCCCCGGCAGAGCCTGCCATCACCGGCTTTGCCGCGGATCTGGTGCGCCAGCTGCGCGCCACCGATACCCATGGCGCCTGGGATCGCCGCTCGGACTGGTCGCTCCTTGAGCCCTTCATCGTCGACAGGGAGAAGCGCCGGGCGATCCCGATCATCGGCGATCCCGATCCCGACACGATCTGGCGGCTGGAGCTGTTCTATGGCGCGCTGTGCCTCGCCATCGAGAAGCGCTGCGGCAAGATGGTCAGCCCGCTGATGAAGCTCAGCCACGAAGGGTTCGGGCGGATGGTGCTGGCCGCGGGGCGGCTGATCGTCATCAACAAGAGCCTGCGCGATGTGCACCGCTTCGGCTTCGACAGCCTCGAAAAGCTGAATGGCGAGGCGGAAAAGCTGATCGGCCAGGCGCTGGAGATGATCGCCCGGTTCCCGGCCGTGGCGGATTATTGAAGGAGGCGGCGATGGCGGATGCAGAAGCGTTGAAGGCCGAGGTGAAGAAACTGTCGGCCCAGGCGATGCAGGCGAAGATGGACTTGCACGACCTGTCCGAGGAACTGCCCGTGGGGGTGGAAAAGGTGCCGCAAGTGGCGCAGCGGGTGGTGGCGGCCTATGCCGCGCTGGCCGAGCGCAAGGCGGCGCTGCAGGCGCTGGCAGAAACGGCGGCAGGAACGGCGGCATGAGTGGGCTGCTGACCCGCGGCGGCCAGCCCTGGGCGCCTGCCTATCTGCTGGCGATCGATCCTGCGCTGTGCATCGGCTGCGGGCGTTGCTTCAAGGTGTGCGGCCGGGGCGTGATGGGCCTGCATGGGCTGACCGAAGAGGGCGCGCTGGTGGCGGATGACGAGGACGACGACGAGATCGTCAAGCGGGTGATGGCGCTGGATGATGCCGGCGCCTGCATCGGCTGCGGGGCCTGCGCCCGGGTGTGCCCCACCAATTGCCAGACGCATGGGGCCGCCGGATGATGGCACAGGGGCCGGCGCTTTATGCCGCGCTGGTGGCGGCCGGGCAGGCGGCGGGGGCCGATCCGTTCGATTGCCATGTGGCCGCCGCCATTCTGGCCATGGCCGCCGGCGAGGAAGCGGGCGCGCCGGCAGAGGGCTGCGGCAGCGGGCTGGATGCGGGCGAGCGGGCGGAACTGTCGGCCCTGCTGTTTGGCGGCGCGGCGCTGGCGGGCCCGGACCCTTGCGCCATGCCCCAGCAGGAGCAGACCCTGCGCGATATCCTCTGGATGAACGCGGGCAGCGGATCGCGGTTGCAGCGGCTGTTGGCGCGGATGATAGCCCGGCGGGCGCTGCGGCCCAACCATTTGTGGCAGGATCTGGGCCTGGCCCATCGCGGCGAGCTGAGCGCGCTGATGCAGCGCCATTTCCCTCGCCTGGCCGCCCGCAACGCGGCCGATATGAAATGGAAGAAGTTCTTCTATCGCATGATGTGCAACGATGCCGGCTTTGCCCTGTGCGCCGCCCCTGTCTGCAGCGAATGCGATGATTTCGACGCCTGTTTCGGCGGCGAGGAGGGCGAGGCGCTGCTGGCGCGCCTGGCCAATGGCCGGGGGCTGCCCCCGGCTGCCCTGCCAGCCCCCAGCAACGGAGCCCATGCATGAGCGAGCCGGTCTGTTCCTCTCCGCCCGATGCCACCCCGGCGCCGCCGGCCGAACCGCCCTTCGATGCGGCCGGCGAGGCGGCGATCATGGCGATGGTGCGCCGCTTCTACGATTTGTGCCTGGCCGATGATCTGCTGGGCCCGATGTTCCGCGCGGTGATCGATGATTTCGACGCGCATTATGGCATCGTCGCCGATTTCTGGAGCCATGCGCTGCTGGGCACGCACCGCTATCAGCGCGGCACGCCCTATTCGCACCACACCCATCTCACCGTCAGCGAGGCGCATTTCACGCGCTGGATGGCCGCCTTCGGGCAGGCGGTGGGCGAGATCCTGCCGGCGCCGCTGGCCGACAAGGCGATGCAGCGCGCCGCCCATATGACCGCCAGCTTCCGCATGGGCCTGCTGCCCCTGCCGGAACCGGGCCCGCGGCCATGAATGCGCCGGCCCCGGCGCGGCGGCCGGCGGTCTATGCCGTCTGCGCGCTGGAGGAGATCCCCAACCGGCGCGCGCGCGCTTTCGTGCTGGCGCGTGCCGGGGCCGATGGCGCGCCCCGGCCCTGGCCGATCTTCATCCTGCGCTGGGGGCGCCATGTGCGCGCCTATGAGAACCGCTGCCCGCATCAGGGCGTGCATCTCGACTGGGAGCGCGGCGAGTTCCTCGATGGCGAGGGCATCCGCATCCAGTGCGGCAAGCATGGCGCGCTGTTCGATCTGGGCACGGGGGCCTGTGTGGCAGGGCCGTGCCTGGGCGAGGGGCTGGTGCCGATCGAGGCGGTGATCGAGGAGGGCGAGATCTGCCTTGCCGGCGTCGATCTGCTGGAAGACGAGGACGAGGACAGCGGGCAGGGCGCCGAATAGGCCCGCCCGCGGCCAGGCAAGGGAGCATGCCATGCCGCTTTTCGATATTGCCTGCCCCGCTTGCGGGGCCACCAGCGAAGTGCTGGCCCGCGCGGCCGATCCGGTGGTCTGCCCGGCTTGCGGCAGCCCTGAGGCGCGCCGGCTGGTGGCGCAGGTGGCAGCGCCCGGCACATCGCGCGCCCTTGCCGCCGCCGGGCGGGAGGCCGCGCGCAAGGCCGGCCATCTCAGCCACTTCAAGGGCGGCTGACCGGGGCCCCCTTGCCGGCATGGCTTTGCGGCCAGGCCGGCGCGGGGGCAGGGCTCACACCGGCCGGTTCTCGTTGCGGTTGCGCACCGGCGCCATGCTGGCCACGCCTTCCTCATAACTCAGTTCGGGATAGGGGGCCTTGAAGGCGGCCACCTTGTCGAGCACATGGGCGAGCTTCTGCGCGCCCGACATCTTCTTCACATCGTTCTTGTCGACATCGACGAGTTCGAGCGTTTCCTTCCACACGGTCGATTCATCGAGCGGCAGCACATAGGCCGTTGCACCGCTGCCGCCCAGCGGCACGCGGTATTTCTTCAGGAAATCGATGTTGTTGGCAAAGAGCACATAGCTGCCCGCCGGATCGAGGCAATCGGCCAGCACTTCGGCGACATCCTTCAGCCAGGCGAAATTGTGGAGATAGCCCACCAGCACCGGGATCTTGCCGGTGGCCGCATCCGCGCGCGCCAGCACCTGTTCCAGCGCATAGGCCGGCGGGCGGGCCTCGTCGGCCACCTGATCCTGGAAGGCAAGGGCGATATCCCCGCGAAAGCCGAAAGTGCCGGCCGCCGGCAGCGGCTCCTTGAGCACGGCGTTGAGCAGGCGGTGGGCGGCATTCAGCCGGCCGAGGGCAGTGTCCTCCAGCCGCACGGCATCCATGGTCGACATCGGTTTCGTCTCCTTGGCGAAAGGGGCGCAGGCCCGGGCCAACCGTTGGCCCGCCGCGCTGGCCCGTGCCATGCACGATCCGGGCCGTTTGCCGCGCACAGGCCCGGGGCGCCGGGCAGCCGCGCCCGCCCGCCCGGCTTTGTGGGCATTGGAACAGGCGCGTTTGTCGCAAACCCGCCAAAGCGGACAGGGCCTCCCGCCCGCCGGCCGGCATGGATGGGGCACAAGGCGCGCCCGCCCCCGCGTTTTGGCCATGCGGCCGTTTTTGGCACAGGCCTTGCTGCACATCGGGGCATAACAACCGATGCGGGGACAAGGCACATGATCTTCCTCACAGACAGCGCGGCCCAGGCTGTGCGCACGGCCATCGGCCAGGCGGCCAGCGCGCCGGCCGGGCTCAGGATCCAGGTGGAGGCGGGCGGCTGCGCCGGCTACAAATACATGATGGGGCTGGTGGCCGAGCCGCGGCCCGATGATGCCGTGGTGAAGGAGGGCGATGTCGCCGTCTTCATCGATCCGGCCAGCCAGCCGTTGATCGCCGGCACCACCATCGATTTCGTCGTCGCCCTCGAAGGATCGGGTTTCACCTTCGAGAACCCCAACGCCACCAACAGCTGCTCTTGCGGCAAGTCTTTCGGCTGAAGGAGCCACGCGCATGTGGGAATATAGCGAGAAGGTGAAGGACTACTTCTTCAACCCCAAGAACAGCGGCATCCTTGAAGATGCCGATGGCGTGGGCGATGTGGGGGCGATCAGCTGCGGCGATGCGCTGCGCCTGATGATCAAGGTGGATGCGCCCAGCCAGACCATCACCGACGCCCGCTTCCAGACCTTTGGTTGCGGCTCGGCGATCGCCAGCAGCTCGGCGCTGACCGAGCTGATCATCGGCAAGACCATCGATGAGGCGATGGGGCTGACCAACCAGGACATCGCCGATTTCCTTGGCGGCCTGCCGCCGGAGAAGATGCATTGCAGCGTGATGGGGCAGGAGGCGCTGCAGGCGGCGATCGCCAATTATCGCGGCGAGGCCTGGGTGGACGATCATGAGGAAGGCGCGCTGATCTGCAAGTGCTTCGGCGTGGACGAGGGCATGATCGAGCGCACCGTGCGCACCAATGGCCTGACCAGCATCGAGGAGATCACCAATTACACCAAGGCGGGCGGCGGCTGTTCCACCTGCGCCGAGGGGATCGAGGGCGTGCTCGAGCGGGTGAATGCGGCGATGGTGGCAGAAGGCCTGCTGGCCGCCGACAGGGCTTTCCACGCCGGCGTGGTGCCCCTGCCGGTGAAGGCGCGCAAGGTGGTGCGCACCGAGGCGCCGGCGGCAAGGGCGCTGTCCAACCTCCAGAAGATCCGCCTGATCGAGGAGACCATCGCGCAGATCCGCCCCAGCCTCCAGCGCGATGGCGGCGATTGCGAACTGATCGATGTGGAAGGCAACCGCGTGCTGGTGCGGCTGACGGGGGCCTGCGTGGGCTGCCACCTGTCTGGCGCCACCATCGAGGGGGTGCAGGCGCGGCTGGTCGAGGCGGTGGGTGTGCCGCTGCTGGTGGTGCCGGTTTCGGCGATGCATTGAAAGGAGAGCGGCCATGAGCGCCCAACCTGTCTATCTGGACAATAACGCCACCACCCGCACCGATCCGGCGGTGGTGACAGCGATGCTGCCCTTCTTCACCGAACAGTTCGGCAATGCCTCCTCGATGCATGCCTTTGGCGCCGAGGTGGGCGGGGCGATCACCCATGCCCGCCGGGCGCTGGCCGATCTGCTGGGCGCCGCATTCGACCATGAGATCGTCTATACCGGCGGTGGCACCGAGGCCGACAGCACCGCCATCCTGTCCGCGCTGGAAACCCAGGGCCAGCGCAACGAGGTGATCACCAGCGCGGTGGAACACCCGGCCGTGCTCAGCCTGGTGGCCCATCTGGAAAAGACCGGGCGCGCCAGGGTGCACATCATCCCTGTGGATGCGCGCGGGCGGCTGGATATGGAAGCCTATGCCAAAGCCCTGTCGGAGCGGACCGCGATCGTCTCGATCATGTGGGCCAACAATGAAACCGGCACGCTGTTCCCGGTGGAGCGGCTGGCCGAGATGGCCCATGGCGCAGGCGCCCTCTTCCACACCGATGCCGTGCAGGCGGTGGGCAAGATCCCCATCGACCTTAAATCCACCGCGATCGACATGCTCTCGCTGTCGGGCCACAAGCTGCATGGGCCCAAGGGCATTGGCGCGCTGTATGTGAGGAAGGGGGTGCGCCTGCGCCCGCTGATCCGCGGCGGCCATCAGGAGCGCGGGCGGCGCGCCGGCACCGAGAATGCGCCGGCGATCATCGGCCTTGGCAAGGCGGCAGAGCTGGCCGCGGCCCACATGGCCGAGGAGCAGACCCGCGTGAAGGCCCTGCGCGACCGGCTGGAGGCGGGCCTCCTGGCCGCCATCGGCAACAGTTTCGTGACCGGCGATGTGGAGAGCCGCCTGCCCAACACCTGCAACATCGCTTTCGAATATATCGAGGGCGAGGCGATCCTGCTGCTGATGAACCGCGAGGGGATCGCCGCATCCTCCGGCTCTGCCTGCACGTCGGGCAGCCTGGAGCCCAGCCATGTGCTGCGGGCGATGAACGTGCCCTACACCGCCGCCCATGGCGCCATCCGCTTCAGCTTCAGCCGCGAGAACGGCCCGGAGGATGTGGCGCGCGTGCTGGAGGCCATGCCGCCGATCATCGCCAGGCTGCGCGAGATGAGCCCCTTCTGGCGCGAGCGCGACCAGCACACCGCCGCCTTCAACCCCACCTATGCCTGACACCTGCTGAAAGGAGCCGGCCATGCCCTGCCAAGCCCCATCGGTGATCATCAACGACAGCACCCTGCGCGATGGCGAGCAGGCGCCCGGCATCGCTTTCACTCCGGCCGAGAAGCTGGCCATCGCCCTGGCGCTGGATGCGGCCGGGGTGGACGAGATCGAGGCCGGCACGCCGGCGATGGGCGAGGCAGAGCTGGCCGCCATCCGCGATATCGCCAGCCAGGCCCGGCGCGCCGCGGTGATCCCCTGGGGCCGGTTGACGCGGGCCGATGCGGATCTGGCCGCGCGGGTGGGGGCCGGGCGGGTGCATCTCTCGGTGCCGGTGTCCGATCGGCAGATCCGTGCCAAATTCGGCCGGCATGGCGGGGGCGGGCGGCTGGATGTGCTGGCGCGCATTGCCGATGTGGTGCCCTATGCGCTGGACAGGGGCATGCGCGTGTCGGTGGGCGGCGAGGATGCCAGCCGTGCCGATCCCGATTTCCTCGCCCGCGTGGTGGTGGCGATCGAGGAGGCCGGCGGCCACCGCTTCCGCTATGCCGACACGCTGGGGGTGCTCGATCCGTTTCGCGTGTGCGATGCCTTTGCCGGCCTTGCCCGCGAAACCGATATCGAGCTGGAATTTCACGGCCATGACGATCTGGGCCTGGCCACGGCCAACACGCTGGCAGCGGTGCGCGGCGGGGCCAGCCATGCCAGCGTGTGCGTGCTGGGGCTGGGGGAACGGGCCGGCAACGCGCCGCTGGAGGAAGTGGTGACGGCGCTGGGCGAGACGCTGGGGCGGCGCACGGGGGTGGATCCGGCGCGGCTGGGCGGGCTTGCCGAACTGGTAGCCAGGGCCGCCTGCCGGCCCATCCCCGATAACAAGCCGATCGTGGGGGCCAGCGTGTTCGCGCATGAATCGGGCATCCATGTCTCGGGCCTGCTGCGCGATGCCGGCACTTACGAGGCGCTGGCGCCCGAACGGTTTGGCCGGCGCCGGCAGATCGTGCTGGGCAAGCATTCGGGCCGCAGCGCGGTACGCAGCGTGCTCCACACCATTGGCCTTGATGCCGAGCACGAGCGGCTGGAGGCCATTCTGGCCGCCGTGCGTGCGCGGGCGGTGGCCACCAAGCGGCCGGTGGGCCTGGCCGATCTGGCCGCCCTGTATGAGCAGACCGCGTGAGGGCGCCCGGCCTTGTGGCGCTGATCGCCGGCGATATCGCCTGCGTGCGGGCGCGCGATCCGGCGGCCAACAGCCGCATCGAGATCGCGCTGACCTATCCGGGCGTGCATGCGATCATCTGGCACCGGCTGGCGCATCGGCTGTGGCGGCGGGGGTGGCGGTTTGCCGCGCGGTTCCTCGGCTGGCTGGCGCGGCTGCTCACCAATGTCGACATTCACCCTGCCGCCACCATCGGCCAGCGCTTTTTCATCGATCATGGCGCCGGGGTGGTGATCGGCGAGACGGCCGAGATCGGCGATGATGTGACGCTTTATCATGGCGTCACGCTGGGCGGCACCAGCTGGCAGGGCGGCAAGCGCCACCCCACGCTGGGCGATGGCGTGCTGGTGGGCTGCGGCGCCAAGATCCTGGGGCCGATCGGCGTGGGCGCCGGCGCGCGGGTGGGGGCGAACAGCGTTGTCATCGAGGATGTGCCGCCGGGCATGACGGTGGTGGGCATCCCCGGCCGGGTGGTGCGCGCCCCGCGTGAGCGGCGGCGGATCGGCGAGCGGATCGACCTTGACCACCATCTGATGCCCGATCCGGTGGGCACGGCGATTGCCGAGCTGATCGACCGCATCGATTTTCTGGAGGCGCGGCTGGCGCACCGGGACAGGGCCCTGCCTGTCCGTTCCAGGCCCGCGCATTCCGCCGCAACGGGGGAGAATTGCCATGAGCCTGCTTGATCGCCTGCAGGCGCTGTCCAGCGCCGAGGATTTCTTCGCCCTGCTCGATGTGCCCTATGACGAGGCGGTGGTGCGCGTGGCGCGGCTGCATATCCTGCGGCGCATGGGCCAGTATCTCAGGGGATCGGAGGCCGAGGGCGCCTTCGACGGGCTGGACGAGGTGGCCCTGCAGGGCCTGTGCCGCGCCCATCTGGCGCAGGCCTATGCCGATTTCGTTGCATCCAGCCCGATCGCCGAGCGGATCTTCAAGGTCCATCAGGAAGCGATCGCTCCCAAACCCGAGCCCAACCGGCCTTTTGTGCCGCTCACCGCGCTTACCGGAGGCATAGCATGACCGACCCGCTGCATATCGTCGTGTGCATCAAGCAGGTGCCCGACAGCGCCCAGATCCGCGTGCACCCGGTGACCAACACGATCATGCGCCAGGGCGTGCCGACGATCATCAACCCCTATGATCTCTTCGCGCTGGAAGAGGCGCTGCGGCTGCGCGACCGGCTGGGCGGGGTGGTGACGGTGCTGTGCATGGGGCCGATGACGGCCGAGGATTCGCTGCGCAAGGCGCTCACTTTCGGGGCGGACCGGGCGGTGCTGCTGTCCGATCGCTATTTCGCCGGATCGGACACGCTGGCCACATCCTATGCGCTGGCGATGGCGCTGGCGCAGATCGGCCGGGAATTTGGCCCGCCGCAGATCATCTTCACCGGCAAGCAGACGATCGATGGCGACACCGCCCAGGTGGGCCCGGGCATCGCCCGCCGGCTGGGCTTCAACCAGCTGACCTATATCTCCAGGATCCGCGAGGTGGACCCGGCGGGGGGGCGCATCTGCGTGGAGCGGCGCGCCGAGGGCGGCGTGCAGGTGCTGGAAACGCGCCTGCCGGTGCTGATCACCATGCTGGAGGCTACCAACGAGATGCGCCGCGGCGCGATCGAGACGGCGCTGGCCGCCGCCAGGGCGCAGGTGACGGTGTGGAACGCGGCCTCTGTGGGCATAGAGGATCTGACGAAATGCGGCCTGCGCGGCTCGCCCACCATCGTCAAGAAGGTGTTTGCCCCCGGCGCCCGGGCCGAAAAGGCCGCCCAGATCGCCCTCGGCGACACGCCCGAGGCCACCGCCCACGCCGCTATCGAGGCGATCTTCGCGCGCCTGCCCGGGCTGGAGGCACAATTGTTCGAAACCGCAGCGGCCAGCTGCTGACACAGGATCGCAAGGAGGC